>JAWLGL010000099.1:0-7609 GCA_041685035.1 Clostridia bacterium | reverse complement strand
GGAATATATATGTTGGTTCTCCAGTTAGCCGAGAACAGAGCTGCTGTGGAGAATGCTTACAAAAGGGCAGGAACTGTGGATGGAAACAGTAAAGCATTGGACATTATGAGGCGAATGTTTGATGAGGTTGACGACAGTTGGAGAGGTTTGGGGGTTGTTCCCGGCTCAGGGTTAGAATTGTCTAATGCATTCAGGCACAGGAATGCAAGGAATGCATTCTGCTTGGAAAGGCCGGTCTGGACGGGCGATGGAGCATGCAACTGTGGGGATATTATCAAGGGTATAAAAACACCTCCGGACTGCAAATTGTTCGGGAACGTATGCACGCCTGAAAACCCTGTTGGAGCCTGTATGGTTTCCGGAGAGGGGACATGTGCGGCTTACTACAGGTATTCTGCAGGTAAATAGATGATGGGTTATTGTGGAAGGATGGAGGATATATTGAGCCAATCCGAACAGCGCATTACAATCAGCCACGGAAGCGGAGGAAGAAAATCAAGGGAGCTTGTAGAAAAGCTTTTTCAAAGGTATTTCTCCAATCCTGTTTTGGACAGGATGGATGATTCGGCAGTGCTGGAGTTAAGTCCGGGCCGGACAGCATTCACCACCGATTCTTTTGTGGTCAAGCCTTTGTTTTTTGATGGAGGGGATATCGGGAGACTTGCTGTCTGCGGTACGGTAAACGACCTTTCAGTTATGGGGGCAAGGCCGGAAGCTATTACTGTAGCTTTCATTCTTGAAGAAGGGCTGGATACAGGTATACTTGAGAGGATAGTCAGTTCAATGTCGCAAGCGGCTGAAGAGGCAGGAGTCAAGGTTGTTGCCGGAGATACAAAGGTGGTTGAGAAAGGAATGGCAGACGGTATATACATAAATACATCAGGCATAGGGGTTTTACCCCATAATACAAATATCGGCGGCGCTATGGCAAAGCCGGGAGATGTGATACTGATAAATGGTGCGGTGGGAAACCACGGTGCCTCGGTGATTACTGCAAGAGAAGAACTGGGCTTCAAGAGTACTGTAAAAAGCGATGCAGCGCCGCTTAACCATCTTATAGAAGAAATATTACAGACAACAGATAGGGTTCATGTGATGAGGGATGCAACCAGGGGAGGCCTGGCAACGGTTCTTAACGAGATATCCCTTCAATCGGGTGTAGATATAGAGGTTTTTGAAAACCGTATATACATACAGGATGAGGTAAGGGGAGTATGTGAACTGCTGGGATTTGACCCACTTTACCTGGCAAACGAGGGGAAAATTGTGGTGTTTGTTCCGGAGGATACAGCTGAAGAAGTCCTGCAGAAAATGAAAAAGAATCGGTATGGAAGGGATTCCTGTATTATCGGAAGGGTAGTAGACAATTCCATCAAACCTGTGGTAACATTAAAGACTGCAGGCAGAGGAAGCAGGTTTCTGGATATGCTGGCTGGAGAACCCCTGCCCAGGATTTGTTAGGTGACATTTGGTTAGAGGAAAGAAAGGGAGAATAACATGTTTGCCAAACTGGATTTTGTAGAACAAAGATATGAAGAGATAAATACCAAGCTCAGCCAACCTGATATTACTTCCAATCAGGATGAGTGGAGGAAGCTTATGAAAGAGCACGCAGACCTGGCTGAAATAGTGTCCAAGTATAGAGAATATAAAAAGATAAAAAGTGATATCAATGGAACCCGTGAACTGCTGGAAGAAAAATTAGACAAGGAAATGAGGGAGCTTGCAGAGGCTGAACTGGAAGAGTCTACCAGTAAACTTGAGAAAATAGAGGAAGAACTGAAGTTCCTTCTGCTTCCAAAAGACCCCAATGATGACAAGAATGTAATTGTGGAGATACGTGGAGGTGCAGGAGGAGATGAGGCAGCCCTCTTTGCAGGGGTGCTGTTCAGAATGTACTGCAGGTATGCTGAAAGAAACAGATGGGGAATGGAAATAATGAGTTCAAGTCCTACAGGGCTTGGAGGATATAAGGAAGTCATATTCATGATAGAAGGAAAAGGAGCCTACAGCAGGCTCAAGTTTGAGAGCGGAGTTCATAGGGTTCAGAGAGTACCTGAAACAGAAGCAAGCGGAAGAATTCATACATCAACAGTAACAGTCGCAGTGCTTCCCGAGGTGGAGGATGTAGAAGTGGAAATCAATCCGAATGACCTGAGGATAGATGTCTTCAGGGCAGGCGGGCCCGGAGGCCAGTGTGTCAATACCACCGATTCAGCAGTCAGGATAACCCATGTGCCTACAGGTCTGGTTGTTTCATGCCAGGACGAAAAGTCCCAGCACAAGAACAAGGATAAGGCCATGAAAATACTAAGGGCAAGGCTGTATGAAAAAATGCAGGATGAAAGAAATGCCGAAGTGGCGCAGGCCAGAAAAAGTCAGGTGGGGACAGGCGACAGAAGTGAAAGAATCAGAACATATAACTTCCCCCAGGGGAGGATTACTGACCACAGAATAGGGATGACAATATATAAGCTGGATGTTTTTGTAGACGGTGAGATTGATGAAATGATAGATGCCTTGATAACCAGTGACAGGAGTGAAAGGCTGAAAGCTGGAGGTCAGGATGAATAGATTAAGCCTTGAGGATTCAATCCTCAAGGCTTAATTTTTAATACCTAAACCATGTAGGGAACAGATATATCTGTTCCCTACAGTGCTTCTATGTATTGAGCGGGGTGAATACAATGATAGGAGATGCATGCAGGGAGAGGCCGGAATGACACAGCTCTGGGAGATTACTTTAGTTGGGTTGATATTTGGAACCATAGGTACGGGATTGGGAGGAGTAATTTCATTCCTGTTAAACAGCAGGTCCCAAAGGTTGATGGGGTTTATATTGGAGTTCTCAGGCGGGCTTATGTTGTCAGTAGTCTGCTTTGACCTGCTTCCTGAGGCGTTCGAATTGGGAGGAGTGGGGATAGCCTGTATAGGAGTTGTGATTGGAACAATAGCAATAATAATTCTGGATGATTTAGTTAAACGACTTGAGGTTTTCCGAAAGTCAATTGGAGAGAGAGCTATCCTCAAGGCTGGAATTCTAATGGCTGTCGGGATTTCACTTCACAATTTTCCTGAAGGTATTGCAGTGGGCTCGGGATTTGAGGCTTCAGTAAAGCTTGGGTTCAGTATAGCAACCGTAATTGCCATACATGATATTCCTGAAGGGATGGCTATAGCACTACCATTGAGACTGGGAGGCGTATCCAGGAAGGTAGTGATTGCACTGGTTATACTCTCGGGTATGCCCATGGGCTTGGGGGCATTTATAGGTGCACTGCTCGGGCAGATATCACAGGAGGTAATTGCGTTATGTTTGGGGTTTGCAGGAGGAGCCATGATTTATATAGTTAGCAGTGAATTGATACCGGAGGCGAAAAAGCTTCATAGGGGCAGACTTTCCTCGGTAGGAAATATGCTGGGAATGCTGGTTGGTATACTGATTAGCTTGATAAGGTAGGGGGACGCAGCTTAAATGGATACTGGAACCTAGAACCTGAAACCTAAGTAGTTTTTCAAAGAGGCTGCCTTGGTTCTGGTTAAAGGGGAAATGAATTAACTGGCGAATAAGTTTATGGAGAAATCTTAGATAAACTATGCGAAGTTATACTCAAATTTCAGGAAGAATTGACAGGACGTCAATTCTAGGAATTATTGAGCCACGATGACGAATTAATTCCGGTCTGAAATTTAGTATAACAAGCATCTAGTTTATCTTGATTTCGCAGTCCTTATGAGCGGTTAATTTATTTCCCCTTGAAGACTAATCTCCTGTATTTGAGTTGCCAGGGGTTATATGATAGTATATATTACACATATTATATTGAAAGAGTTGGATAATATTGACGCAAATAATCAGGATAGATAAAATTAAGCCGGAGTCTGAAAAACTATCAACTGCTGCTAAAATACTGACCAATGGAGGCACAGTGGTCTTTCCGACCGAAACGGTATACGGGCTGGGTGCAAATGCATTGGACGAGTATGCGGTGAAAAAGATATTTACTGCCAAGGGGAGGCCGGCGGATAATCCTCTTATTGTACATATATGTGATACCGCTCAGATTGACAAGCTGGCGTCAAGGGTTCCCGAAAGCTTTTTCGAGCTTGCCGGGAAGTTTTGGCCCGGGCCGCTTACCATGGTTATGAAGAAATCGTCATTGGTTCCGGATTTGGTTACGGCCGGATTGGATACGGTAGGCATACGGGTGCCGGACCATCCTGCTGCACTGGAGCTCATAAAACAGGCCGGAGTGCCGGTTGCCGCTCCCAGCGCAAATGTATCAGGTCTTCCAAGTCCTACAAAGGTTGAGCATGTTATAAATGACCTTGACGGAAAAGTGGATATAATAATTGACGGTGGGGATTGTCTGGTCGGACTTGAATCCACAGTGCTGGATATTACGGGGGATACTCCGGTAATACTAAGGCCGGGAGGGATTACTCCGGAACAGATAGAAGCTGTGCTCGGCAAGGTATCGGTAGATAGATTTGTGTATGAAAGGTTTAAGAACCTGGACTCCAGCCCCCGAAGTCCAGGAGTAAAATACAGGCATTATTCACCCAGGGCTCAGGTTATACTGGTTGAAGGCTCGCTGACTGAAATGGCTGCCGAGATTAACAGAAGATCTGAATGTTTTATTAATAACAAAAAGAGGGTTGGTATTATGGCTACCGACCAGACCATGCATATGTATGCACATGGAACAGTAATGTCGCTCGGGGACAGGGACAGGCCGGAGACCATAGCGGGAAACCTGTTTGGGCTGTTAAGGTACTTTGACAGGCTGGGTGTAGATGTCATACTTGCTGAAAGCATTGACAGAACAGGGATAGGAATAGCTGTAATGAATAGGATGATCAGGGCTGCCGGGTACAATATAGTCGGAGTCGGACATGCAGAGTAATGGTAAGAAGGAAGGATTTATCCGATGACTACCGCCGCTAAGACTCCCCCTCTTCTTCAAGTGGGAGAAGCGGCGCTACGTCCCTGGATAACGGCTTCTAAGATTCAGTTGGAGCCAAAAACCCCACCTGAATCCAAGAATCCTGTTTATTTGGAGGGAATGCTGTGAAAATACTGGTGGTTTGTACTGGAAATACGTGCCGAAGCCCCATGGCAGAGGCTCTGACTCGGGCCTATTTTTCTGGGAAGAATACAAAGCCCGAGGTGGGTTCTGCAGGACTGTATGCACTGGAAGGCCAACCTGCCAGCCGTTATGCCCTTGAAGCTGTAAAAAAATTTGGAACTGACTTAACCGGACATAGAGCCAAAAAGGTTACCAGTGAAATGATTGAGAGGGCTCAGCTTGTACTCAGCATGACGGTTGGTCAAAAGAATAACCTTATACAAATGTTTCCCGGGGTTCAGGACAAGGTATATACGTTGAAGGAATTTGCATATATTGGTGTTAAGAATATAGAAGTTCAACTGTTGGATATCCCAGACCCGTTCGGGATGTCTCCGGACGCTTATGATAACTGCTGCAGAGATATACATTCGGCAGTACAGAAAGCATGTAAACGCATAGAAGATGAGTTTTTACATTAATTTATTATTGAAATAAGTAAGTATTTAACCTATAATGAAGTAGCTGCTTTGAAAGAGAAAGTGGTTATAAGGATAGGTAAAGAATTTGTTATGTTTTGGCTGTGCTAGGCGGGGAGGTAGCGGTGCCCTATACCTGCAATCCGCTAAAGCAGGGCTTAATTCCTTTTCGTCGGCCGATTTCTGTAAGGTCTGACATGTGTAGGGTAGTTATGAGAATCAGGTCTTGCGCAACAGGAAGCTATGAACCCCGTCAGGTCCGGAAGGAAGCAGCGGTAAGTAGTCACTCTTGTGTGCCGCGAGGCAACCTGATTTGAGCTGTCTGCATATGTAGCGCTTGTAGGAAGCGTGTCAAGGAAAAGGTGCACAGCCATTTAAATATTATATGTGGCGGCTGCGGCCGCCGTTATATATTTTTCCTCGGAGAGGAAAGGATATAATTCTACACCAGGAAGGGTTTTATGACATCTAAAAACATATTTCCGGATTAATTAGTAAAAAAATTATTCAAATCTTCAAACTCTCGTCATAGTATGGTATAATATGCATATGTGAAAATATTACCTTTTGTTTTTGTGTCTGACTCGCCTGTGAACAGCGGGCTGAGAAGTAATTGTTAACACACATCGGTCAATTTTTTTTTATCTGGTTGACTCTTGCAGGTTTTTATTTCTCTTAATAGTGACATATAGTGGAAGTAGGGGAACAATGAAGATTAGGAGCTTTAGGCAAAAGTTTTGTTTATTGCTTGCAATAGCTGTAGTTTTACCTGTAATAGCTGTTGCAGCTTTGGCCAGTATCCTTGAGTTTACTCAGAACACACTTGAAGGCTTTAAGCCTGCGGTGTTCTTCGTGCTTGTCCTCAGCTTTATTTTGGTTTACCTGTGCTATCGGTACGTAGATAGGATATGGACAGGTTTTATCAGTGAAATTAAAAAAGCAATTGTTGCCATACAGACAGGGGACTTCAATCAGAAGATTCAGCTTCCTGACGTCGAGGAGTTTAATGATTTGGAGAACGACTACAGGGCAATGACCGAAAAACTGAAGGAAGACAAGAGGGAAATAGAACTTCAGGCCCTTGAAATATATGCAAAAAACCTCGAGATACAGCAGGCAAATACCGAGCTTGAGGCATCATACGGCCAACTGCAGGCAACCATAAACCAGCTTAACGATTCGGAACAGAAGTATTACTCTCTGGTTAAGAACATTACCGATATTGTTTGCGTAATTAGACTGGACGGAACTATTTATTTTATCAATGAAGTGGTAAATGACATACTTGGCTATAGAAAACAAGAGGTAGAGGGAAAGAGCATAAAACAGTTGATAAAGCCTGATATATCTCAAAGCTTTTTTGAAAGAGTCAGTAATGAACTGAAGACCAAAAACTCCCTCACACTGGAGTTGGAGTTAATGTCTAAAAACCGTAATACTGTTCTGGTTGAAGCTACTCTTACCAACTTTATTTATGATGGGGAAATTATAGGGATACAGGCTATACTGAGAAACATTACCCAGAAGAAAATGATGGAGCAGGAAATCATATCTTCCTATAAAGAATTGGCTACCATAAATAATCTGAGCAGGAAGCTGAATGCATCACTGGAAATTGACAATGTGTTAAATCTGATTGTTCAGGAGATTTGCAGGGTTTTAAAAAATTCACTCTGTACGCTTAGAATATATGATGAGACCGGCACCAAGCTTATTCCCAAAGCATTTGCCGGAGACTTCTTCAATAGCGCAGTCAAGGATTTAAGTGATTTTAGTGTATATGATAAAGATGATCCCCTATACCGTGAGGTGACGCATGCGACAGATGCAGTAATTAAACATGATGCGAGTGACAGCAAACTCATTACCAGAATCAATGCAACAAAGAAAGAGAATGAGAGAATACGGGAGCTGTTAATGGCACCCATTGCAACAAAGGATAAACGTATAGGGGTACTTACTGTTGGAACCACAGGGAAATTCAATTCGAGGAAAAAAAATCTCCTATGTTCTATTGCGAATAATGCAGCTATTGCAATTGATAATGCAAGGCTATTCGAT
>JAWLGL010000098.1:0-7630 GCA_041685035.1 Clostridia bacterium | reverse complement strand
GGCTCCGGATTAATGAACAGGAGTATAATGTGGTTATTCCTGTCCCGGGCATACATAATGTCTATAACGCTCTGGCGGCTGCAGCCGTTGGGTTAAAGTTCAGAGTTCCGGTTGAAGATATAATAGATGGAATAAAGGACTACAGGCCCGAAAGAATGAGAATGAACATAATTGAGCTTGGAAAGGGAATCAAGGTGATTAATGATGCCTACAATGCCAATCCGAGTTCAATGGAAGAGGCTTTACGGGTTTTGAAGGCTATACCCGGGTCGAGAAGAATAGCAGTTCTGGGAGATATGCTTGAACTGGGGGAATGGACACGCCAGGCACATGTGGATATTGGTAAAAGTGTAGTCAAAAACGGCATAAATTATTTGGTTACACTTGGCCAGAACAGCAGGTATATAGCTGAAGGAGCTGCAAGCCTTGGAATGTCACAGAGGAAGATTAATGCCTGTAGTAATATAGAAGAAGCCAATAATTATCTGAGGAGTCTTGTCAGGAGCGGGGATGTTATTCTCGTTAAAGGCTCACGGGGAATGAAAATGGAAGATGTTGTAGATTTCATTAGTGGGGTGGTATAGAGTTGCCGTTACAAATCAGTTTGTTGATAGCAGCATTTTTTATGACACTAGTATCAGGAGTATTATTATTACCCTTGCTGACCCGTCTGAAATTTGGTCAGGTAGTCAGAGATGACGGTCCCCAGAGTCATTTAAAAAAAATGGGAACCCCTACAATGGGAGGAATAATATTTTTAGTGCCTCTTACCATAATATGCGGGTATTTTGGCTATACATATCCAAGCTTACTGCCTGTACTCCTGGCCACACTGTTTTTTGGCATGATTGGGTTCATTGACGATTATATGAAGGTGGTTTTAAAGAGGTCTAAAGGTCTGAGTTCAAGACAAAAAATGCTCGGGCTTCTGGTGGTGTCTACTGTATTTGCATATTACCTCCAGAATTTTACCCCGTTGGGTACTGAAATTTCTATCCCATTTATTAGTTCATGGCTGGATTTTTCAGATATACCCATTCCATTTACTGATATAAGGCTGGACCTGGGTTGGATGTTCTTGCCGTTCATAATACTTGTAATGCTTTCAACCACCAATAGTGTGAATCTTACTGATGGCCTGGATGGCCTGGCTGCCGGTATCTGCCTGATTATTGCAGTTTTTCTCACGCTGGTTTCGGTTGCTATGGAAAACACCGAGATGGTTATTTTTAATTCTGTACTAGCCGGAGCGTGTCTGGGTTTCCTTGCATTCAACATGAATCCTGCGCAGATATTTATGGGTGATACAGGCTCTCTGGCCCTGGGCGGGGCTATTGCCTGTGCGGCAATAGTGATGAAGATGCCCCTTATTTTGATTATAGCAGCAGGTGTATGTGTTGTTGAGGCACTTTCAGTCATAATACAAGTAGCGGTTTTTAAAGTGACGGGAAGAAGGGTTTTCAGAATGGCACCAATTCATCACCATTTTGAGCTCTCAGGCTGGAGTGAATCGAGAGTTGTCTGGACATTCTGGTCTGCGACATTAGTCCTTTGCATAATTGGTTTACTGTCACTACGGTATACGATACTTTAGATGCTGAAAAGTATATACCGAACATTAGAGCATTGACTCTGCCCGCTGAAGCTGACTTAAAACAAAAGGGAAAGATATTTTTGGAGGGACCATGTTAAGGAACAAGCCGTTTGACTTCGGAATATTTATAGTAATACTCCTTCTGCTTGCCGGTGGAATAATAATGGTTTCGAGCGCTAGTTCGGCCTATGCCCTGTATCACTTTAAAAATAGCTATCACTTTCTTGCCAAGCAGCTAATGTGGGCAGGTATGGGTATAGTAGTAATGCTCACTATTTCAAAGATTGATTACAGACTTTGGAGAAAGTTTTCAGGTTTGTTTTATTTTATTGGGATAGCCCTGCTTTTGATAGTATTGATTCCCCATATTGGAGTTAACAGGAACGGGGCACAGAGATGGATTGATTTGGGTTTTACAGAGTTTCAGCCTTCAGAGATAATGAAACTTGCGTTAATAGTATACTTTGCTCATAAGCTGTCAAAGATTAAAGATACCATTACTTCATTCTGGCATGGGTTTATGCCTTATATGATGTGGGTAGGACTTATTGTAGGATTGTTGATGCTGCAGCCTCATATGAGTGCTGCAGGGGTAGTAATACTTATTGCGTTGGTTATGTTGTTTGCAGCAGGGGCAAAAATATGGCATTTTTTTATCATCTCACTTCCAGCAGCAGGCTTGATGTTTGCTGCCATATTGGTTGCTCCGTACAGAATGCAAAGGCTGCTTACGTTTTTTGACCCATGGAGTGACCCGAGAGGTGACGGGTGGCAGATTATTCAATCGTTGTATGCAATAGGCTCGGGCAGCTTATTCGGGCTGGGACTTGGTCGGAGCAGACAGAAGTTTCTATATATACCGGAGCCTCACAATGACTTTATTTTCTCAATACTTGCTGAGGAACTGGGATTTATTGGGGTACTGGTAGTAATGATACTTTTCTTGATATTCATTTGGAGAGGGCTTAGAGTTGCGATGCACGCACCGGACTCTTTCGGAAGCCTTCTTGCGGCAGGTATTACTTCGCTTGTGGCTATCCAGGTTTTAATTAATGTTGCGGTTGTAACCTCATCTATGCCTGTCACAGGTATGCCGCTGCCGTTTTTCAGCTATGGAGGGTCTTCACTCTTGTTCCTGATGGTAAGTATGGGAATACTACTGAATATATCGAGAGGCACCAGCATAAAAAGCTGACTGCGACCGTATGCCGGACAAACCCATACATGTTTTATGCCACTGCGCAAGTAAGATATTACAGGTTAATTAAGCACGAATACAAACGGGAGTTGATATAAAATAATGAGAGTATTAATAACAGGGGGAGGCACAGCGGGGCATATAAACCCCGGCATAGCAATAGCCAAGCATATAACAGCCAGGCACCCGGATGCTGCTATAGTCTTCGTTGGTACACAAAGAGGACTGGAGAAGGACCTCGTTCCAAGGGAAGGGTTTGAAATCAGGTTCATTAAGGCAAGAGGGTTTAGCAGAAAAATATCGCTAGATATTCTTAGAACAGCCTGGGATATGGTTCTGGGCTATAGGGAAGCACGGAAAATAATAAAAGCCTTTAAACCAGATATTGTTATAGGTACCGGAGGTTATGTCTGTGTACCGATTATGCTGGCTGCTGCAAGGCTTAAGGTACATACATTGATACATGAGTCCAATTCCTACCCAGGTATTGCAAACCGGATTCTCAGCAGCATTGTAGACGTAGCAGCAGTAAGCTTTAGAAAAACAGAAGAATATTTCAAGAGGGCAAAAAGGGTTATGTTTACAGGAAACCCAATAAGGTCAGAAATTCTTACTGCCTCAAGGGATGAAGCCAGGGTTTCAGAGGAACTGAAACCGGATATGGTGCTGGTCCTGGTGTTCGGTGGAAGCCAGGGTGCACAGAGAATAAACGATATAGTGGTTCAAATGATTATTAACAATAAAGGAATACTACCATATAAAATGGTATTCTCAACAGGCCAGACCCAATATGACTGGGTAAAGGAGATTCTGGAGCAAAACGGATTACCCTTAGAGGAGTTAACTAGTATAAAAATTGTCCCATATATTTTTGATATGGCTAAAGCACTTGCGGCAGCCGATTTGGTGATAAGCAGGGCAGGGGCTGTTACTGTAAGCGAAATTACTGCAGTGGGTGTCCCCTCCATCCTGATTCCATTTCCACATGCTACTGAAAACCACCAGGAGTTTAATGCAAGAGCGCTGGAAGAGCAGGGGGCTTCTATAGTCATACTGGAGAGTGACTTGTCTTCAGATATTCTTAACCACCAAATAATGAATCTTATTAATAATAAGGAACAGCTTGCCCGAATGGCCAGGAATTCAAAGAAAGCAGGAGTAGTAGATGCTTCTGAAAAGATTACCGAGGTAATTGAAAGGCTGATAGAGAAATAGGCAGATGCGCAGCCATCCTATACGTGCTGGTAACAAAAAATGCAAGACTGCATAATATGTAATTATCATTGGGTTACTCAGCGTCGCATAGGAGGGAGAAGTGTTGGATGCTTACGTCATACAGGGTGGAGAAAGCTTAAGCGGCTCAGTCAGGGTAGGAGGATCCAAGAATGCTGTTTTGCCTATTCTGGCAGCTTCCTTGATAAATGGAGAAAAAAACATACTGCATAACTGTCCCAATCTGAGGGATGTATCGGTTACACTAAGTATAATGAAATTAATCGGTTGTAAGATTAAAAGAGATGGCGATACGCTAACAATTGACACAGGCTCAATAACAACTAATGAAATACCAGACAAACTGGTACGTGAGATGAGGTCCTCAGTAATCATCCTTGGAGCAATGCTAACCAGAATGAAGAAAGTGGTGTTGAGTTATCCCGGTGGTTGCGAGATAGGAACCAGGCCAATAGACCTTCATGTAAGGGGACTCCGAGCGCTTGGAGCCAAGATTGTTGAATCGGGCGGGTATTTATTCTGTGAAGCCGATAAAATTGGGGGAGCAGATATAAGCCTGGATTTTCCCAGTGTTGGTGCAACTGAAAATATTATGCTTGCAGCCGTATCTTCCGAAGGAACTACTACTATACGTAATGCAGCGAGGGAGCCGGAAATTGCAGATTTGCAGAATTATTTAAATGCAATGGGCTGCAAGGTGTCCGGGGCAGGCACTAACATAATAAGGATTGATGGTGTAAAGAAATTTAAGCCAGTGGAGTATTCTGTAATGCCAGACAGGATTGTGGCAGGTACATATTTAACTATGGCAGCTGCCACTTACGGGAATGTCGAGGTTAGCAATATAATTCCCGAGCATCTTAGTGCAGTATTATCAAAACTTAAGGAAATGGGCTGTAAAGTAGGGATAGGAAGGGACAGGGTAGAATTATCAGCGCCGAAGAGACTGAAGGCGGTTGACTCCCTAAAAACAATGCCTTATCCTGGGTTTCCTACTGATTTGCAGGCACCGTTTATGTCGCTGCTTGCACTGGCTTCAGGCACAAGCGTGATAACCGAGAACATATTTGAAAACCGATTCAAGCATGTAGGTGAGCTTGTTCGGATGGGAGCCAGGATTACTACTGAGGGTAGAACTGCTGTTATTAAAGGAGTAAGGAGATTACACGGTGCCACTGTTGAAGCCAGGGATTTGAGAGGAGGAGCTGCACTGATAACTGCAGGCCTTACTGCCGAAGGTCAAACCATCATATACGGAGTGCACCATGTTGAAAGGGGCTATGAACATATAGAAAGTAAGCTCTCGCAGCTTAATGCAAGGATTATGAGGACAGACGTCTAAGTAAAACTATTATGTCTGCTAAAAATTTGAGGACCTTAATCATATTTGACATTCTCAGGGAATAAGACTTATGATAAGTAATTGAAGAATAAGCTCAGGGTGCATGAAAATGACTAATGAAGAAAGAATACAAAAAATAAAAAAAGGTGTTAGTAACAAGAACAGAAAAAAAACCAGAGCTACTGTGGTTCTAGTGTTTATTATTATTTCTCTGATATTGGGATTTGCTCTTTATTCTCCCCTATTTAATATAAATAGTATTGAAGTCAGTGGTATGGGCAAGCTGTCCAGAGAGTATATAATAAGTGTTTCTGGAGTCTCCCCGGGCAATAATATTTTTAAAATGAGTGCTTCGCGGGCTGCATCAAGAATTGAAGCTGAACCGTATGTGGAAAGTGCAAAGGTATCCAGAAAACTGCCCGACCAGATACATATCTCTGTAACTGAGCGAACTCCTATAGGAAAGATTTTCTATATGGGGTCGTATGTGCTTTTCGATAAAAATGGGGTTGCCCTTGAAGTGGCATCAGAAGTTCAGAATAAAAACCTTATTGATGTAAAGGGTCTGGAATTCAGCAAATTTACGCTTGGACAGCCGATAGTAAGAAGTGATTCCGAAGAACTCCAGACTGCATTAAATATATTGACTTTACTGCCTAAAGATGATTTACTAATGAGAATAGGTTATATAAACGTGGAAAATTCACAGAAAGTATCTATGTATGTTGACAATAGGTTTGATGTAAATCTTGGAAGTTCTGAAGAACTAAAGCTCAGCGGACTGTGTAAACACCGCCTGATATTTCTGGAAGGAATAATTAATAATGAGCAGTTAGAGGGACGGAAAGGCCATATAGATTTGACTGGTGACAAGCCGAGGTTCAGACCGTACTAATACACAAATTTTGAAAAGCATAAATAAACAGATTCGAATTTACATTTCTGAATAATGCAGGCCAAGAGACTTAAAAACCCCAGGAGTTCCATCTGTGCCTGCCAACTGGTTTCACAGGCTTTAACGGGAGGTCAGTAGTGAAAAACAGAGGAATACAAATTACAATTGCTCTTATCTGCATGGTACTAGGGATGATGCTTGCTGTGCAGTTTAAGAGTATTGAAACCATCAATTCAGCTGGTGTTGGTAAGTTAAGAGCTGAAGAGCTTCAGTTTGCCCTGAATGCTGAAAAGGAAAAGCTCAAGAATGCTCTAAGTGCTCTAGCCGAAATGGAGAAGAAACTTGAAGAATATCATGACGCTGCTTCCAAAAACGATAGAATTGCAGCAATTATGCAGGAGGATCTGGAGCGGGCCAAAATGCTTGCCGGATTGACCACTGTCCAAGGAGAGGGTATTATTGTAAAGCTTGATGACAGTAAGCTAAGGAATAATCAGGAAGAGGTAAATGAAAACTATTTTATAATTCACGATAGTGATATCCTTCTTGTAATTAATGAGCTCAGAGCCAGTGATGCCGAAGCCATATCGCTGAATGATGAAAGGGTGATTGCTACAAGCCAGATACGGTGCGCAGGTCCGGTTCTGAGTATTAATGATACAACGACATCTGCCCCGTTTAACATAAAGGCTATTGGTGATGCTGCTAAATTGGAGAGTGGACTGAGAATGAGGGGTGGAGTGGTTGATGCCTTACAGCAGTGGGGTATAGAAGTAACTATAAGCAGAGAGGCAAGACTGGTTATACCCAAGTATAATGGCGTAATCACGCACAAATATGCCTATCCTGTTAAGGAGGAGGTAGTTAGCCAATGATAATACCTTTACTCGGTTTGCTGGCTGGAATAGCCGTAGGAATCCTTATGCCCTATAATATTCCCTTCGCATATTCGAAATATATGGCAGTTGCCATTCTGGCATGTATGGATAGTGTTTTTGGGGGCTTGGCTGCATCGCTTCAGGGGAAATTTGATATGCGCATTTTTATATCAGGTTTTTTCGGAAATGCACTCCTGGCAGCAGGGCTTGCATATATCGGAGACAGACTTGGGGCGGACATATATATGGCTGCAATCTTTGCTTTCGGAAACAGATTGTTCTTAAACTTTGCAATAATTAGAAGATACCTATTGAATAAATATTTAAAAAAGGATAATATATAGTGGAAAGTATTTAAAAAAATTTTGATATAATAATACTCGAAACATATTAGGCGATTGTGCGCGCAGGGGGTTGATGTTGTATGGCGATAGGGGACATCATAGTCGGGGTCGACATAGGCACTTCAAAAGTATGCACTGTAATTGGA
>JAWLGL010000097.1:0-7633 GCA_041685035.1 Clostridia bacterium | reverse complement strand
ACGGCTTCTAAGGTTCAGTTGGAGATAAAACTCCACCTGAACCCAAGAATCCTGTTTATCCGATAACTAACCGCCACTAAGATTACAGCTTTAATATTATAGATAAGTGGCGATAAGTCCCTGGATAACGGTTTCTAAGATTCAGGCGTAGCACACAAGGTGGACAATGATTTCTAAGTTATCAAAGATAACAAGAAATTATTAGCCAAAACACTCCACCTGAATCCAAGAATCCTGTTTGTTTTAAAGCA
This sequence comes from Clostridia bacterium, assembly GCA_041685035.1. Lineage (GTDB taxonomy): Bacteria > Bacillota > Clostridia > Acetivibrionales > UBA4821 > JAWLCD01. The sequence continues at coordinate 7,382 of JAWLGL010000097.1, read as the reverse complement.
AGGCAACCCCTAATAGCATGATTTGGAGGTAAATATATGGAGCCAAAACAGGACAATGCTGCAGCTTGCAAAGTTGAATTAAAAGAATTCACGGTGGAAATTGACAAATCCGGAATCATCCCTCAATGGTTTCAGGAGAGCTTCGGCCGCTTAATCAACACAATGATAAGTGATAATATGCTTGAACTTACCCAGCATGACTCGAACAATGAAAATCAAGAGAAAATCCAAACTGCATCGGATAATACCGATAACTCAGAAGAGTATGTGAACTGGGAAGAAACGCCGGAAGAAAATAACTACAAATTATCAGGAACAATAAGGTATCAAAAGGGTGGAAGAGTATCAATCCATGTTTACATCAGTAAGGGAGACTCCATCAAGTTTTCCAATAGCTATTCCAGTCAGGTTGATGATGTTATTGAGAGTACACCTGAGATTCTGCTGCAGGTCAGAAACTTTGTTCTGCTGAGATGTGGAAAGGAATCAATTGAAAAACTGACATTTGATGCAAGCAAATATCACAGCGATGCAATCAAACTATTGGAGAACGAGCAAGAGGATAAATCTCTGGAGAAGCACTTTATCACCGGGTTATTCTTTGCTAAAGCTGGAAATGAGGAGAAAGCCCTGGAAAATTTGGATTATGTTATCAGCAGTTCAACCAATCCAGATATTGTACAGAACTGCTACAAGGTAGTGCTTGAGGTTAAGGCCAAGAAGAATATGAAAGACCTTGATAATGCACAAAAAGAAGTTTATGAGGGAGACCCAGGCAAGGCCATTCCGCTGATTGAAAGCCTTATACAGATTACTCCAAACTACATCCATCTCCACTTCCTGCTTGGTATAGCGTATAAAAGAAACGGGCTTAGGGAAAAGGCTGTTGAGGCGTTCAGGAGAGCTCTGGAACAGGATACCAATCATGTTGCAACACTTAGAGAACTTGCAGAAGAACTGGTTGCCTCGGGCAACCTTGCGGAAGCTGAGAGTATGTATCGAAGAATTATCGGCTTGAACCAGGCTAATGCAACCGATTATTATAACCTTGGTATGTGTCTTAAACGCATGGGCAGGAAAGATGAACTTGATGAAATAATTCAGAGGATAAAGGAACTGGATACAGAGGGAAGACTGGATAGCTATCTTTTTAATTTATTTGAATTCAGGGCTGAGCACTTTCCAGATAGTGAACAGGTTGATAAGAAATCAATCTGGAGTAGACTGTTCGGGAAGAAATAAGCTTGGTTGGATAGAGGAGGAAGACATGATCAGAAGAGCATTAATCAGCGTGTCGGATAAAACTGGGATAATAGAGCTTGCAGAAGCACTGGAGGAACTGGGTATTGAAATCATATCTACCGGAGGTACATATAAGGCAATCAGTGAGGCTGGTGTTGGTGTTACGAACATATCAGATGTGACCGGATTTCCTGAATGCCTTGACGGAAGGGTAAAGACTCTTCATCCCAATATCCATGCCGGTATACTGGCTGTCAGGAGTAAGACTGAGCATATGAGTCGCCTAGAAGAGCTAGGTGTTGAGCCTATAGATATGGTTATAATCAATCTTTACCCATTCAAGCAGACAGTTCTCAAAGAGGGAGTGAGTCTGGAAGAGGCCGTAGAAAATATTGATATAGGTGGCCCAACAATATTGAGAGCTGCGGCAAAAAACTACCAGGATGTTGTTGTTGTGGTTGACCCTGCAGATTATGGAACAGTTCTTGATGAAATCAAATCTAATGTAGAGGTGTCGAAGGAAACCAAATTCAGGCTTGCATGGAAGGTGTTTGAGCATACAAGCCATTATGACACTTTAATTGCAGGATACTTAAGAGAAAAGGCCGGTGGTGAGCAATTCCCTCCAACATTTTCAGTTACATTCGAGAAGGCTCAGGAAATGCGGTATGGAGAAAATCCTCACCAGAAGGCCGCATTTTACAAGGAGGTTGGTTCTAAAAAGGGGATGCTTCCTGATGCCAAGCAGCTTCACGGTAAAGAACTTTCTTTTAACAATATAAATGATGCCAATGGTGCACTTGAACTCTTTAAGGAATTCGATGACCCGACTGTTGTGGCTGTAAAGCATACCAATCCCTGTGGTGTTGGAAGTGCATCAACAATATATGAAGCCTATATGAAGGCCTATGAATGCGACCCTATATCCATATTCGGGGGAATAGTGGCTGCCAACAGGGAAATTGATGAGAGAACGGCCAAGGAAATTAATAAGATATTTGTTGAGATAATTGTTGCTCCGGCGTACACTGCGGGAGCCCTCGAAGTGCTGAAATCCAAAAAGAATGTGAGGGTTCTGGAGCTTAAAGATATACAAAGCAAGTATACCCCAGGAATGCTCGACTATAAGAAGGTAGGGGGAGGCCTTTTGGTCCAGGAAGTAAATAATGAGTTGCTTGACCCTGCAGAAATCAGGGTAGTAACAAAAGCCCAGCCTGACCAGAAGCAAATGGACGATTTAATATTTGCCTGGAAGACAGTTAAACATGTAAAATCCAATGCAATAGTCATTGCAAGGAATAAGCAAACCATCGGAATCGGACCTGGACAGGTAAACCGTGTATGGGCTACTCAAAGTGCAGTTGAGAGAAGTGGTGAAAGGGCTAGAGGAGCAGTGCTTGCTTCAGATGCATTCTTCCCATTTGCCGATAACATTGAAGCTGCTGCAAAAGCTGGAGTTACAGCAATTATCCAGCCTGGTGGCTCACTGAAGGATCAGGACTCAATAGATGCATGCAACAAGTACGGAATTGCTATGGTATTTACGGGAATAAGACATTTTAAACATTAGTGCCCGTATATAAAAGGGGGAAGATAATTTATGAAGGTTCTGGTTATTGGAGGAGGAGGCCGGGAACACACACTTGTATGGAAAATAGTTCAAAGCCCGAGGGTAAAGAAAGTGTACTGTACTCCCGGAAATGGAGGAATAAAAAGGCTGGCCGAGTGTATTGATATTGAGGCTGGAGATTTAACTGCAGTTGTTAAATTCGCAAAAGAAAAGGAAATAGACCTTGCTGTTGTGGGGCCTGACGACCCGCTTGCAATGGGATTGGTGGATAAGCTGGAGGAGGCAGGAATAAGGACGTTCGGGCCTTGTGCCCGGGCAGCTGAGATAGAAGCCAGTAAGGTTTTTTCAAAGGACCTGATGAAAAAATATAATATTCCTACCGCGCATTACGAAGTATTTGAAGATCCTGACCAAGCTGTTGGGTATTTAAGAAACTGCACATTCCCAGTTGTCGTAAAGGCTGAGGGTTTAGCCCTGGGTAAGGGCGTTGTTATAGCCGAGGAATTTGAACAGGCTAAAAGTGCAGTTGAAGAAATGATGTTAAAAAGGGTATTCGGTGATGCTGGAAGACGGATAGTAGTTGAAGAATTCCTTGAGGGACACGAAGTATCCATACTTACATTTACAGATGGAAAGACGGTAGTACCAATGGTAAGTTCACAGGATCATAAAAGGGTCTATGACAATGATTGCGGTCCAAATACCGGAGGTATGGGAACCTTTTCTCCGAGCAGGATATATTCCAAAGAATTGGCTGAAGAGTGTATGGAAAGGATATACATACCCACAATCAGGGCTATGGAAAGCGAAGGTAGAAGGTTCAAGGGTGTACTGTATTTTGGACTTATAATTACACGAGAAGGTCCAAAGGTTCTTGAATATAATGCCAGATTCGGTGATCCTGAAACCCAGGTCGTTATTCCAAGACTCAAAACAGACATAATAGATATATTTGATGCTGTAATTGATGAAAGACTTGGGCAGATAGATATAGAGTGGTATCCAGGTGGCGCTGCGTGCGTGGTTATGGCGTCAGGGGGCTATCCGGGCAAGTATGAGACAGGTTGCGAGATTTCGGGAATTGAAGAGGCTGAAGAACTTGGATGTATGGTGTTTCATGCGGGAACAAAGATTCAAAACGGGAAGATGGTAACCTCGGGCGGAAGGGTACTTGGAGTTTCTGCATTAGGCAGCAGCCTTGAAAGTTCAATAGAGAAAGCTTATGAAGGTGTGTCCAGAATCCGTTTCAAGGGTGCTCATTATAGGAAAGATATCGGAATAAAAAAACAAAACAGGTAAGGATTATTCCTTACCTGTTGAACTCTTATCTCCTTTTCCTGTGCTGAAACAGGTCTATTCCACCCAGAACAACGTGGGCAAGACCGAAACCAGCTACACCGGAAGCGATCAGAGGAGTAACCGGCAGTAATGCCAATCCGGTAGCTGTAACAGCGGTGCCGACCACTGTAGGAACAGCACCTTCACGCCATTTTCTTCTTTTCATAAACAACTACCTCCTTTTTTGAGTTCATAAATTAGGTTGCGGAGATAGCGTTTTTTTATTCGATAGATTTTTTATTCAAAAAGACAGTTAATTACATTAATGATATCTCTATCAACTACCTTGTAGCATACTTCAGAACCAGTTCTGCTGCCTCGGACAATCCCTGCAGCTCTAAGCTTGGAAAGATGCTGTGAAACACTGGATTGTGAGATTCCCAGACAGTCCTGTATATTTGATACATTGCTTGGAGATTCCATAAGCTTCTTTACAATGCACAGCCTGTTTAAATGTGCAATCACTTTTAGTTTTTCTGACAGTACAAGATACTGCTTTTTTGTCATTTTAACCACCTACAATTTTACATTTTTGATAGATATGCATATTAGTTTGCATTAAAAATTCTAGTATTTCTATAATTATATTCGTTTGGCAAATTATTCTATATTTACATATTATAATAGTCTTGCTAAGTAGTCAATAATTAATTTCCAGTCTCCATTTTAAAATACAAATGTTGACATAAGACTCCAGGGTTGCTATATTATATATTAACAAAACATAGGAATAAGCTAAAAACAAAGATGGAGAGGAGTAAGCAGCACAGCCTCCAAGAGAGAAGCACCCGACGGCTGAAAGGTGCATCAGGTAAAACTGCTGAAGGTCGCTCCGGAGTCCTGTAGTTGAATCTCAGTAGACTGCAGCGGGTAGTGCCGTTATACATTCTGAGTGTATATTCCATATCGGAATATAAATTAAGGTGGTACCACGGAGCCTTCGTCCTTAGAGAACGGAGGTTTTTTTAATGGGAGGTGAAGTAAGATGAGTATTTATTTTATTACAGGTATTTCACTTATGGGGGTTGGAGCCATAGTTGTGTATTTCGCAAGATTTTTGCTGAAGAGCTTTTTGCCCGGCTTTATGAATGAAAAAGGTATTTTCACTGCAAAACTGATTGGATTGACATTGGTGGTTCTGGGAGCGTTCATAATATTTTTCAGCGGGATCTCAGAGTTTAGAAGTCCGTAATATAAATATTAAAAAAATCGGGAATAGATTTTATAGGAGGAATGGAATATGCCTGAACAAAGATTGATATCAAAGACCTATGAACCTGATAAAGTTGAAGAAAAAGCCTATAAAGAATGGATGGGGAAAGGACATTTCAGGGCTAAGATAGACAGAGACAAGGAACCTTATACCATCGTGATGCCGCCTCCTAACGTAACCGGCCAGCTGCATATGGGTCACGCGCTTGACAATACCCTGCAGGATATTCTAATCAGGTGGAGAAGGATGCAGGGATACTCTGCTTTGTGGCTTCCGGGAACCGACCATGCAGGTATTTCTACCGAAGCTAAGGTTGTTGAGAAACTAAAACAAGAAGGACTGACCAAAGAGGACCTTGGTAGGGAGAAATACCTTGAAAGAGCCTGGGAGTGGAAGAAACAGTACGGCGGCAGGATAGTCGAACAGCTTAAGAAACTTGGCTGTTCCTGTGATTGGTCGCGTGAGAGGTTTACACTGGATAAAGGACTTTCAGAAGCAGTAACCGAAGTTTTTGTCAAGCTTTATAAGAAGGGTTTGGTTTATAAGGGCGAGAGGATAATAAACTGGTGTCCCAAGTGCAGAACTTCCATTTCGGATGCTGAGGTTGAATATGAAGAGAAAAGTGGGAATCTGTGGTATATAAAATACCCGACACCTGATGGAAGTGACGGTATAGTTGTTGCGACCACAAGGCCTGAGACGATGCTTGGTGACACGGCTGTAGCAGTTCATCCCGAGGATGAGAGGTATAAGCACCTTATAGGCAGAACTGTGGTTCTTCCGCTTATGAACAGGGAAATACCGGTAATTGCTGATCAATATGTGGATAAGGAGTTCGGGACAGGAGCAGTCAAGATTACACCTGCTCATGATCCAAATGATTTTGAAGTTGGCATCAGGCATAACCTTGAACAAATCAGCGTAATAGATGAAACGGGGACAATGAGCCGGAATGCAGGAAGATATGAAGGTATGGAAAGATACAAAGCAAGAAAAGCAGTAGTAGAGGATTTGACTAATCTGGGGCTGCTTGAGAAAACCGAAGAGCACAAGCATAATGTCGGAGGGTGCTACCGCTGCAGCACTATAATAGAACCTTCACTCTCAGAACAATGGTTTGTCAAAATGAAGCCTCTGGCTGAACCTGCAATCCGGGTTGTTAAAGAAGGTAAGATTAAATTTGTACCAGACAGATTTTCAAAGATTTACTTCAATTGGATGGAGAATATACAGGATTGGTGTATTTCCAGACAGTTATGGTGGGGGCACAGAATTCCTGCTTATTATTGTCTTGACTGCGGGTATACAATGGTTGAAAAGGTGCCGCCTTCAAGCTGTGAGAAGTGTGGAAGCAAAAGTATCAAGCAGGACGAGGATACGCTGGACACATGGTTCAGCTCGGCACTCTGGCCCTTCTCAACTCTAGGGTGGCCGGAGAAGACACAGGACCTGAAGTATTTCTATCCGACCAGTGTACTTGTTACAGCATACGATATTATTTTCTTCTGGGTTGCGAGAATGATATTCTCCGGGATGGAGCATATGGATGAGGAGCCGTTCAAGTATGTCTTTATTCATGGCATTGTCAGGGATGCTCAAGGAAGGAAGATGTCCAAATCTTTAGGGAACGGAATTGACCCAATTGAGGTAATAGACAAGTACGGAACCGATGCGTTAAGGTTTTCACTTACTATAGGCAATACTCCAGGTAATGACATAAGGTTTTCGACCGAAAAGATTGAATCGGTGAGGAACTTTGCCAATAAGATATGGAATGCTTCAAGGTTTGTTTTAATGAATCTGGAGCAGAATGGGGATGCGGGAAGCAGTGACCCCTCAAGGTTTACACTCGCAGATAAATGGATTCTCAGCAGGGTAAACCAGCTGGCACAGGAAGTAACAGATAATATGGAGAAATTTGAATTTGGTATTGCCGCTCAGAAGTTGTATGAATTCTTCTGGGATGAATTCTGTGATTGGTATATTGAAATGGTAAAACCAAGACTGTATGATATAAAT
>JAWLGL010000096.1:0-7700 GCA_041685035.1 Clostridia bacterium | reverse complement strand
CAATTATATAGTTTTTCAGGCCAAACATATTTAAATCGGTACTAATAATCAGTTAATTTTATAAGAAGTTTATTTTTAGATTGAAAAATTTTTTCCAGGGGGATGTTATCTTGTCGAGGAAAATAAAAATGAACAAAATCAGTACTAAGCTTATCCTTGTTGGAATTATTGTTGCACTTGTTTCGGTTATCCCTATCGGTATAGCATCATTTTTCTACGCAAAGGATGGAATGACCAACCTTACAAGGATACAGCTCTCTGTACTCGCAGAAGCTGAAGCCGGAGATGTAGAAGAGTATATTCTGGGTATGATTGAGGACATCAAGCACCTGAGTCATGAGCAAACATTGTATGACCCAGGTGTTCCACAGGCGACAAAGCTTCGGGAACTGAAAGATTTCATGGAAGAGACAGGAAGATACGAGAATATTTCTTTTGCAGACAGCCAGGGAATAATGGCTGCAGATACTTTGAGTGCAAAAGGCAGTGTCAGGGACAGGACATGGTACTCCAATACTCTTGCAAAGGACTTGCATGCAGAACTTCGACCATCGGTCAACCTAGGAGGAAGATGGGTTCTGGCAGTGTCTAAAGCGGTTAGAGACCAGAACGGAAATTTTCAGGGAGTTGTAGTTATAAGGAAAGATATGGAGAAACTTTTTGGTTCATATATTCAGGAAGTCCAAAAATCCTATCAGGAGAAGGGCTTTATAGGTTACCCGTGGTTTGTTGACGGGACAGGACTACTAATAGGCCATGTAAAAACCGAAAAGGCCTTTAAGGAAAACCTGCTGGACACGGGCACAGCCGAGCTTAAGAGTATTATAGGCAAGATGTTGGAGCAGAAATCGGGTTCAGGTCATTATATGTATGAAGGTGTAACAAAATCAGTGGCATATGCTCCTATTCTGGTAGAACCTTTAGGAATAAAGTGGGCTGTAGGTATTACTCTTGACGATGAGGCTTTATATGTTTTTATAAATAGGATACGCAATTCTGCCGTCATCTTTGGAGTCATACTGATAGTACTTGTCTGCGGTATATCTGTTTTGGTGTCAAGATGGATTTCAGGTTCAATAGTAAAACTAAAAGAGGTTATGGGAAAGGCTGCAGATGGAGACTTGACCGTTAAAGCCAGGATTATGACAAACGATGAAATCGGGGACATTACAAAGGCGTTCAATGAATTGTTGGAAACACAGAAAGCCATGATAAGCAGTATAAAATCCAGCACCGATACAGTAGCGGCTGCAACTCAGCAGATGAGTGCAATATCCGAGGAGATAGCGTCAAGCAGCCAGAATCAATCTGCAGCAGCCGAGCAGACCCTAAGCTCAATGGAAGAACTGGATGCCAGCATACAGAACATATCCAGAAACGTCCAGGAAGTAACTATAAGTATAGCCGGAGTGTCAAAGCTCATAGAAGATATGGAGAAATCGGTAGACAATATATCCGGTAGTATGGAGCAGGTTAATGGACAGACAGTAAATACAATAAAGGCTACTGAAAACGGTATGGAAGCAATAGAAAGGTCCAAGGAAGGCATGGAAAGGATAAACCAGTCGGTAGGAAACCTGGTTGCTGTGGTAAAAGGACTTGGCAAATCAGCAGTTGACATAGGAGAGATAGTAGAGGTAATAGACGATATAGCTGAACAGACAAACCTTCTTGCACTGAATGCTGCAATTGAGGCTGCAAGGGCCGGAGAACACGGGAAAGGATTTGCAGTGGTGGCAAGCGCTATAAGAAACCTGGCGGAAAAGAGCGGAGAAGCAACAAAAGAGATATCCAAGCTTATAAGAGGTATTCAGGAAGAAGTGGGACGTGCGGTTGAGACAGCCAAGGAAGGCGCAGAAGAAGTAAATAAGGGAGTACAGCTTGCCGGAGAGACCGAGAAGGCGCTTGCAGTGATAAAGGAAGCGGTAGACAATACAGCCAGAGAGATAGAGAAGGTAGGCGTGCTTACCCAGGAACAGGAGAAGGCAATAAAGGAAGTAGTTGGTGCGTCGGAAAACATAAACGACCTTGCCCAGACTATGGCTGCAACTGTACAGGAACAGACGGCGGCAAGCTCCGAGGTGGTAAGGGCGGTAGAAAACGTAAGCCAGTCAGCAGCCCAGATAGCCACAGGAACAGGAGAAATTGCAGCCTCTACAGAAGGCATGGCAAAAGAGGCCCAAAAATTGTCCGAGTTTGCTGCAAGATTTAAAACTTAATTCTGCTAAACATTACACCGAATGGAGGAGAAGCAGTTGAGGATGATTAAACTACGAAGTATTAGAATGAAGATACTGATACCTGTATTATCTTTGGCAATCATAGGTTTTATTCTTGTGGTTTCAATAGTTTATTTCCAAGCCCGTGGAATTGAGATTAAGAATATTGAAAGGATAGCTACATATGAAGTTGAGAAAGCCTCTGAGATTACAAGTACAAAGCTGGAAATGTGGAAAACAGAGATTTCAGTATTGGCACAGACCAATGCAGTAAAAAGCGTGGATTTCGATGCAATAAGGCGATACCTTACGTTGAGAAAGGATATCACGGGACACTATGAAATGCTTTTTCTGGCAGATACTTCCGGAAAGACCAAAACAACTTCAGGCGCAGTTGCCGATATATCGGGCAGAGAGTATTTCAAGAAGGCTGTAAAAGGTAGTACGGTTATTTCCGACCCAATAGTTTCTAAAGCATCAAATAAGCTGATTTTTACTATTGCCGCTCCGGTTCGGGATAGCTATGGAAATATTATCGGAGTATTCGGGGGAACAAAGGAGCTTACCGAGTTGTCCGAGATGGTTAGCTCAATCAAAATCGGAAAAACGGGTTACGCATTTATGGCTGGAAAAGACGGTATAGTTATAGCCCACCCGGACCCAAATCAAATACTGAAATTTAACCTGGTTGAAGATGAGAATCAAACATTAGCTGAGATAGGGAAAAAAGCAGTACAGGGCAAGAGAGAAACAGAGTACTGCCAGCTTGACGGTGCAAAGAGAATTATTTCGTATACACCAGTCAAGGCTACAGGATGGCCGGTATTTGTTACTATTGAATACAACGAAGCAGCAGTCAATGTTACAGCCCTTAGAAACTATGCCTCAGTGGTTGGGTTTGTGGCTGTATTTATAATATCAATAGTGGTGTTCTTACTGATAAATATAATTATTTCTCCGGTTAAAAAGATGGTTGAAGCAACAAAGAAGGTTGCTGAAGGAAACCTGAGGACAAGATTAAACTTAGCCAGCGGGGATGAAATAGGAGAATTGTCACAGTCATTTAATACTATGATTAATAACCTTAAGCAGATTATATCCAAGGTTAGGCAGGCATCGGATACAGTAGCGGCGTCTTCACAGCAGATGAGCGCAATATCCGAGGAGATAGCGTCAAGCAGCCAGAATCAATCTGCAGCAGCCGAGCAGACCCTAAGCTCAATGGAAGAACTGGATGCCAGCATACAGAACATATCCAGAAACGTCCAGGAAGTAACTATAAGTATAGCCGGAGTGTCAAAGCTCATAGAAGATATGGAGAAATCGGTAGACAATATATCCGGTAGTATGGAGCAGGTTAATGGACAGACAGTAAATACAATAAAGGCTACTGAAAACGGTATGGAAGCAATAGAAAGGTCCAAGGAAGGCATGGAAAGGATAAACCAGTCGGTAGGAAACCTGGTTGCTGTGGTAAAAGGACTTGGCAAATCAGCAGTTGACATAGGAGAGATAGTAGAGGTAATAGACGATATAGCTGAACAGACAAACCTTCTTGCACTGAATGCTGCAATTGAGGCTGCAAGGGCCGGAGAACACGGGAAAGGATTTGCAGTGGTGGCAAGCGCTATAAGAAACCTGGCGGAAAAGAGCGGAGAAGCAACAAAAGAGATATCCAAGCTTATAAGAGGTATTCAGGAAGAAGTGGGACGTGCGGTTGAGACAGCCAAGGAAGGCGCAGAAGAAGTAAATAAGGGAGTACAGCTTGCCGGAGAGACCGAGAAGGCGCTTGCAGTGATAAAGGAAGCGGTAGACAATACAGCCAGAGAGATAGAGAAGGTAGGCGTGCTTACCCAGGAACAGGAGAAGGCAATAAAGGAAGTAGTTGGTGCGTCGGAAAACATAAACGACCTTGCCCAGACTATGGCTGCAACTGTACAGGAACAGACGGCGGCAAGCTCCGAGGTGGTAAGGGCGGTAGAAAACGTAAGCCAGTCAGCAGCCCAGATAGCCACAGGAACAGGAGAAATTGCAGCCTCTACAGAGGGCATGGCAAAAGAGGCCCAAAAATTGTCCGAAAGCATAAGTCAGTTTAAAATGGATTAGAGTTTGAACAATTATATGAGGTGCTAGCCATGAAGAAAACTAAGAAAGGCCAAATTCCTGAAGAACAGAAATCTCCTGAAACAGAAAAAATACAGCAGGAACAACCTGATATTGAAAATGTGAAGGAACTGGAAAGCGAAGGGGAGCAGACCGGAAACAATATACAATTTGTGGTATTTCTGCTTGATAATCAGGAATATGGTATAGATATAGTGCAGGTGCATGAAATTGACAGGCTTAAAGAAATTGTAATAAGTCCCGTTCCTAAGGCACCGCAATTTGTTGAGGGTATTATAAATCTTAGAGGTGATGTAGTTCCCATAATTGATTTAAGAAAGAAATTCGGATTGATTCCCAAGGATATTGATAAATCCTCAAGGATACTGATTGTAAAACTATCAAACAAGGTTATAGGACTGCTGGTTGATGGAGTAAGTGAAGTGATAAGCGTCTGTGAAAGCAGTATAAGCCCTACTCCCGAAGAAATATCCGATGTGGAAACACGATTTATTGACGGCGTTGCCAGGGCTGATGGCAGAAGGCTTATTCTGCTGCTCAATATTAATGAGGTATTATCAGTTGAAGAAAGTGCTGTTGATGAGAACTCTATAAAGGGGTTATAAAAATGAATCAGCTCGATTTCAATAGACTGTTCGGAACTTTTATCGAGGAGTCTACAGAGCAGTTGGAAACAATTGAAAAAGAAATACTTAAGCTGGAAAAGGATTCACAGAATGAGGAAGCTTTGGAAGAGGTCTTTCGAATGGCACATTCTCTTAAGGGTTCATCTTCGCTTATGGGTCTTGAAAAAATGACAAGCCTGACACATGCACTTGAAAATATGCTGCAGAAAGTAAAGGACAGGGAAGTCGTAGTTACTACTGAAGTGGTAGATGTGCTTTTTAAGAGTCTGGATATGCTGAAGGTTATGAAGAACTCAGTGCAAGAAAATAAGAATAATGAAGAATTCGACCCTGAGCCCCTGATAAACCAGATATCTCTGCTTACCAATACACCTAAACCAAGTAATAAAGCGGGAGGGAAAAAACCTGGAGCAGCAATGGAGGAGCTAAAAATCAGCAAAAACGACAAGAGCTTAATTGATGATGCGTTAAGAAGGGGTCAGCATGTATATATTATAAAAGTGGAAATAGAAGAAGATGTCGTAATGAAATCCATTAAATCATTCCTTATGATTAACAACCTTAAAGGTATTGGTCAGGTTTTAAGGGTGTTTCCTGAAGAATATGAAACCTTGCCGGACACTGAATTTGGAAACAACCTGTCGGTAGTATTAATAAGCATGGAAGACACCGATATTGTCAGAGAACAGATAGAGCTAGTGAGTGAAATAAAGAGTGTTCAAATAACCAGCTACCAAGATGATACGGAGGAGAAGAACGAGGTTGACAACCAGAAAGGCGTAGACCTGAAAGTAGCAAATAACGTAAAGGATAACCTTGACTTCAGGCAGGAAAAAAGAAGTACGATAAGGGTGGATATTAAAAAGCTGGATAAACTGATGGCACTGGCCGGAGAACTGGTCATAGACAAGGAACGGCTTATGCAGCTGGGCTCAAAGCTCAGATATAAATACAGCAGCGACACGGATGTACAGGACCTACTTGCAGCCATGCCACATCTGGATTTTATCGGAGATGAAATCCAGGAATCCATAATGTCTGTTAGAATGTACACTATTGAGAGTGTGTTTGACAGGTTTCCCAGGATGATTCGCGATCTTGCCCACAGGTCGGGCAAGGAGATTAATTTTATCTGCCACGGTAAAGAAACCGAACTGGACAGAAGCATAATAGAGGAAATAGTCGACCCGGTTGTTCACCTGCTCAGGAATGCAGTAGACCATGGAATAGAAACCAAAGAAGAAAGGGTGGCAAAAGGCAAGAGTGCGATAGGAAATATCAGGCTTGAAGCCAGGCAGGAAGAGAACAATGTCGTAATAGAGATATGTGATGACGGCAGGGGCATAGATTTGGAGGGAATAAAGAAGAAAGCAATTGAAAAAGGATTTACTACCCAGGAAAGCCTTAAAAACATGAGCGAGAATGAAATTCTGGAGTTTGTCTTCAGGTCCGGATTCACAACCTCACAGGTGGTAAGTGAAATTTCGGGCAGGGGGGTAGGAATGGACGTTGTAAAGACTAATATACAGAAGCTTAACGGCTTTATTGATATTTCTAGTCAAAAAGATGCAGGTACAAAAGTAACACTCAAACTTCCTTTAACGCTGGCAATAATCCAGGCGTTATTAATAAGGCAGGGACATAACAAATTTGCAGTACCCCTCACATCAGTTATTGAGACCATACGATTGAGCAGGAGTGAAGCTGATGAGTTGATTAAACACGTCAAGGATAAAGAAATGTTTGACTGGAGAGGTACGGTAATACCGGTTGTAAGGCTGGACAGGTACTTTGATATACCTACCAGTGAAACAGTTGACAAATGTTTTGCCTTAGTACTGACATTTTCGGATAAACGTTTATGCTTGCTGGTGGAAAAACTAATAGGTGAGCAGCAGATAGTAATCAAGACTCTTGGAGAATACCTGGGCCAGGGCAAGATATTTGGGGAAATAACGGGCGTAACGGGTGCTACCATACTAGGAGACGGAACTTTTGCGCTTATATTGGATATTCCGGGTATCCTGAAGGATATAAAAACGCATAAACAGAGCCGGAAGGTTAAATAAAGGGAGTGGAAATGATGCTTGAAATAAGGACCTTGGACAATATCTGCATAATAAAAATTATGTGTGAACTAACCCACACAAACCTTGTAGAACTAAGAGAAACTATAGAAGAAAAGTCAAAGGAAGACTTTAAGGTTTACCTTTTGAATCTGGAAAGTTGTACCTATATAAATAGTCAGGGGTTCGGGTATATTGTTGATTTACACAGGAAACTAAAGAGTGAAAGGAAAAAACTGGTTATATCAAACCTTGTCCCGGATGTTAGAAAATTATTTGAAATAACTAAAATGAATGTGATTATAGAAGTATACAAGAACGAGAAAGAAGCGCTGGAACGGCTATAATTTTTAAATTTCTGAAGGCACTTGCTGTTTATAGATAACGGCAAGTGCCTTATTTTTTCATTCCGGATTGTGTACAAATCTAATTCTGTGGAAAGATATTATCTGTGAGGAGAACAAAAAAAATATATTGAAGGGAGAAGAAATAAAGTATGTATGAAAGCATTGCCCTGCAGCTAATTTTTATTTTTATACTTATAGGAATGAATGCGTTTTTTGCTGCGTCCGAAATTGCAATTATCTCTCTTAACGAGAACAGGATAAAAAAATGGGCTGACAGCGGTAACAAAAGAGCGCAGAAGCTCTTCAACTTGATAAGCG
>JAWLGL010000095.1:0-7714 GCA_041685035.1 Clostridia bacterium | reverse complement strand
TCTGCTTTAAATTCTGCTCAAATATCTCTCCATCCTTGATTATCTCTGTGGCCATTCCCTTATAACTGGTCTCAATGCCCATATCTTTTGGAGTAAGCGGCTGGCTCTGTGATTTCTTAAGCACGCTTATCTGTCCATGGGGCTCAAGAACGGCAAACTCCACATCCTTCATGTTGAAAATATCTTTGGATCTTAGCTGCATTTCGAGGTCATCCAGGTGGTACCTAAGTCTGGATAGGTTCTTATCCAATATTTTTCCATTCTGTATGAGAACCACAGGTTCCCCCTCGGTGAGCTTCCTTACATGGGCACTTTTCATGTTAAGATAGCCGAATAAAACGGTAGAAAGCGCCAGCACCAGCGGGCTTAGTAAAACCCACATCCCTTCAATGGCTTGAACAACATATGCTCCCGATATGGTTCCAATGGTTATACCTATGACATAATCAAAGAATGACATCTGGGACAGGAGTTTCCTTCCTATCAGCCTTGTAAGAGCAATAAGCATTGCGAATATCAGCAGTGACTTCCACAGAACCGATATTAAATGATCCAATTATGCCACCTCTTGTCTCTCATGTATGCGATGATTTATCAATATCTATTATTCCCAAACATTTCTCACATATTATTAATCCGCTTTTTTCCTCTTTCCTGACATAAAAGGCCCAATTCTCTAGCTAAAGTGCTTCATAATAAAAAGAATGTATAAGTCAGTTAAGTTCTACCCAGACTAGTAGATGGCAATCACTGCATGTAGGGGCGTGAATATGAGCATTGTTAATCTTACAGTTGACCTTGTTTTTGGTTTTTTTGCATTGTTTATTGCCACTAAAATCCTGGGCAAAACACAGATAAGCCAGATAACACCGTTTGATTTTATATCGGCTATTGTACTTGGAGAACTGTTGGGAAATGCTCTATACGATGACCAGACCGGTATTCTTTTTATCCTGTATGCACTCTTTTTATGGACAACACTTATTTTCATAGTTGAAATACTGGGTCAAAAATTCCTTAAGTTAAGACCTTTTTTTCAAGGCAACCCTTCTATAGTAATACGTAATGGAATGATTGACCGGAATCTGCTAAAAAAGAACCGGGTGAATCTTAATCATCTTCAGACTCTGCTTCGTGAGCAGAACGTGTTTTCATTCCGAGAAGTTGAGTATGGAATTCTGGAAACTGATGGTTCCTTAAGTGTTCTCAAAAAATCAAACTATCAGAAACCTACCAGGCAGGATTTAAACCTTCAGCAGAAAGGAGTCTTTCTTCCTGTAACTCTAATAAGTGACGGAAAAGTACTATGGGATAACCTTAGTTCGATTTCTATGAATAAAGAGTGGCTGGAGCAGCAGCTGTCCGCATTGGGTATAAATAATGTCAGGGACGTCTTCTATGCTGAATGGCTTGAAGGAGACGGACTTCACATAGTACCCATGAATATTGAATGATGCAGAGAATACCTGTCAGGCACCCCGCCTCCTCACTTTTACATTCCTATCCAGTAAGTCATGAAGCTTTTCAAATATTAAGCCTGCCATAAACCATGCCGGAGCCATATCCAACCGAATGAAACCATTTACTGAATACGGTGTACTTCCTGAATAATCCCATGGGCACAATCCGGAAACACTCCTGATAAGCCATCCCGTGGTATACTCAATGGTCCATATGATTCCCAGCCATGTCATTCCTCTCACAAACCATTGGATATGTCGTATCCTATCATGAATAGATTCAAGAAAAACGGCAAGACCATATATGGGAAACATCCAGAGATACGTGGTGCCTGCCAATCTCACATCACCTCTTATAAGGGACTCCAGTCCCGTCCATATGATTTCCATTCCCCATCCTGCAAAACCATAAATGATAAATCGTACAAGCATGTATTTAGTCTGCGGTGAAAGATATTCAATTATTCTAATATGATTTACCAGATTTCTACAGAAAAAAAGCCGCTAAACGGCCTTTTCATTCATTAAGCTGCATCGTTCTTACTGCTGCTGGGTTTGTCCCTGCCCCTGCTGTTGATTATTTGGTCTCATATTTGACAGCGCTTGGGGTATCTTGTCCATCATCTGGGTCAGCCCGCTCTTTCCACTTATTGATAGCATAGAGATATTATCATTCTCGTTGTCAATTACTACTACTGCATCAGTATTGATTCTCGCTCCTAGTCCAGTACCGGTTCCGGTATTGGCAGTACCGGTTCCGCCTTGCTGGCCAGTTGGGGTAGGCATAGCACCGCTTCCATAACCAAATGTCACCGAAACTACAGGAATAAGTGTCTTACCTCCATAGGTAACTGGTGTACCTAATACTGGCTCCTTCTTTGTAAACTCCTCAAGGTTTGAAAAAAGAGTATCAATGTTTTGAGAGAAAGATTGATTCTGTTCCATATTTGTCCTCCTTAAGATTTTTTCTTTTTTACCTATTTATTATTTCCCTTTAACAGGTTTATTAATACAGTCCCTACACTAAATTTTGCGCTGGCATTCAGATTAATATAGTCATTCACTGCAAAGAAATCCGGCCTGTGCTGAAGTGAATCTATATTAATAAATCTGGAAACTGCATTT
Source organism: Clostridia bacterium (assembly GCA_041685035.1). Classification (GTDB taxonomy): domain Bacteria; phylum Bacillota; class Clostridia; order Acetivibrionales; family UBA4821; genus JAWLCD01. The sequence continues at coordinate 5,129 of JAWLGL010000095.1, read as the reverse complement.
ATGGCTCCACAGGTAACCCCTGTTATCGCAGGGTCCCGGAAACCATAACCAGCATCTATATAAATATCTCTTAACTTTAAGCTTCTAATGATATTCAGTTTTCCTCGTCTATCCCTGTCCTTTAACACGCTTCTGATAATGCTTCTATTAAATACATATACTGTTAAAACCGATTTACTGTCCTGATTTTTTACTGCTATTTTAAGGAATGGGTATAACCACAGGACTGTTAAATCCATCTGTTCCTTATCTGAATTAATGGTAAATACCATCTTGGCAGCAGCAAATACAAGCAAAAGCACCAAAACAATTATAGCTATAATCAGGACTGAAATAAGGTCCACAGGTAGTACCTCCGTACTCGGTCGAAAATATTCACTCTTGGTTCTGGATATTAGTTTAACCAATTCAAGGCTGATTATTATGTAAATATGAATATCTATTATGCACTTCAGTTATGCATTTCCGACATGATTTACTAATCCCATAGGCCTTTCATTGGGGTTAAAAGAATTGAAATAATAGTAACTATTGCAGCCATTACCATCACGATAACAGCAAATGTCGACATTGCAAATCTGCCCTTTAATAATGAACGGTCCCGGCCATATTTTTCGTGAACAATTGGAACAGCTTCGCTGCCATTATCTTCAGCAAACATTTCTGCATATAACCAGCTGTTAAACCAGAATTTTGTTCCCCATTCATTACAACTCAGGATTTCCACAGCCGGGCCGCGACTGGCATGACAATCTTTAATAACAGACAATTTAATCAGAGCATTAAATATGAAAGCTGATATAGTAGTAACGGCAGAACCTACTATCATCAGTTCACCCCAGGTTATTTGAGGGACTTTGCCAACCAACCACACTGCCGATGCAGTGCCGATCAATAGTGAGAGTATAATAAAAAGGGTTCTCTTTACCGCAAATTCCCTGATATGTTTCTTACAGGCCCGGCATATTGGAAAATATATACTAAAGGAATTATCTGTTCTGGAGAGAATCCCTCCCTCGTTAAATGCATACCTGACCTTTAGTTTTCTTTGAGGAACTTCCAGACAGCAAACACACATGGCCGGAAGAAAAAAATTGTAGCCTCTTACCAATACTTCATAAACATTATCAGAGAGATTTTCTCTTTCGGTTTTTCTGAGTAAATATTCTGTCAATGAGAGGCCGGAATCTTCTGGTGTATTGACATACCCCTCATAGGAACTGGTCTCAGCCTGCCCGCTGTAATCAGCTCTGGTCTCGCTGCTGTAACTGGGTGGAGTATCTGCATAATCGGACCTGGGCTGCACTCTGACTTGCTCATTTGCCTCTTGCTCGGCATCATATAACTTGTCATATTCACTTTTTAGCACAGGGTCTTTCAACACATCATGCGCCTCATTAAGTAATTTCATCTTTTCGGCTGTCCCACCCATATCCGGGTGATTCTTCTTGGCTAAAGCTTTGTAGGCAAAGGAGATTACTTCAGGTTCAGCTTTCCTGGCTATCTGAAGTATGGAATAGTAATCGTTTAGTTCTCCATTACTGTAGAAGTCCGATGCGCTCATAAGATTCCCTATCCTGATTCCAAAAAATTCTCATGCAAATTATATCATAACTATATTATTTTCTGAAGATGAAGTCTCTTCTCATCTCTTGGGAAGTTTGCCAAATTTATTCTTACTTTAGATTGTTAAACATATAATTAGATATGTTTCAACTTCAAGGTGTCTATAATATATGATTATAATTCTAACTGCAAGAAAAGTTAAACTAGCCCTCTTTGTTCTCATTGCATCAGCATCTCTTGCTGCTCTAGGTTTACACTGCTGCTTATCCTGGGCAAATCAGGAGGTAGTCATTAATGGAGAACTATCTGAGGTAATACATCTGCACTTTGACACCCGGAACAAAGCTGTTCTGGAAGAGGATTTAGCAACGTTGAAATCTCTGTTCCACACAGGTAAAAGAAACGGAATCTGGGCATACGAACATGAAGTAATTAAAGCTAAATATCTGCGCAAGTGGTCTGAAAAGCAAGGTGTGAGGTTCACTGGCATAAAATCCAGCGTAAAGGTAAGGCGGATAGATTCAAAAGAGGATGAACTTTCAGCCAACCTTGCAGTTTCAACAGAGTATAAATATGTATATCAGGACGAACCTGATATAACTACCTCTTTCAGAATCGGTACATACCATTCCATGAGAATGGCTAAAAGCGACAGCGGCTGGCTGGTAACACGGCAGTGGTATACTGACCCTTTCGCTGACTCCTTGCAGTTGGATGAGATTAAAACAGAATCGGCCAAAGCCTATATCCTATCACAAGAAGCAAGGGACTTCTCAGATTTGAATAAAAGAAGAGTTGATGCGGTTGAATATGCAGACCGTTACTGTGGTGCAGCCAACAAAATTGAAGACGGATTCACGTATAATAAAAAATACAGAAACTATAACGGCATAGGAGGAGACTGTGCAAATTTCGCATCACAGATTTTACATGAGGGAGGAAAATTCAGAAAGACATATGGCTGGAATTATAATAAAGGTGGGAGCAGTGCCTGGGTTAATGCAAGTGCATTCAAAAACTACATGCTGTATAGCGGGAGAGCTTCTTTAATATCCTACGGGAATTATCATAAGGTCCTTAAGCCTTCTTACAAACTGCTGCCCGGAGACTTCGTGGCTTACGAGAAAAAGGGTGATATTACTCATATATCTGTTGTAACAGGAGCCGACTCAAAGGGGTACACTTTAGTAAACTGCCATAATACCGATAGATATAGAGTGCCCTGGGACTTGGGATGGAGTAATAAAGGTATCAGGTTCTGGCTGGTTCGTGTTCATTATTGAACCTGCCTCTGATACATTCCTTTTTATCCCAGTAATTGTGTTGGGCCAGCAGATGTGATAAACTTTAATTACTATTAATATGAGTAAATGCCCTTCTATATAAATATCTCTAATCAAACCTATTAATCGAAAGGTTGTGTAAAAAAGAATGTTTAAAAAGGTTTTGGTTGCTAACAGGGGAGAAATTGCCCTACGTATTATCAGAGCACTAAAAGAGATGGGCATACTATCTGTTGCTGTTTATTCTGATGCTGACCGCAATAGTCCTCATGTTTTATTTGCCGACTATGCATATTCATTAAACGGAGGCAGACCTGCGGACACCTATATGAATATTGAGAAAATCATAAAAATAGCAGTTGATACTGGTGTTGATGCAATACACCCAGGATATGGCTTCCTTGCCGAGAGAGAGAAATTTGCATGTGCAGTTGAAGAAGCAGGCATTACTTTTATAGGGCCTGGCAGTAAAGCCATTCAATTGATGGGCGATAAGGTTGCTGCAAGGAATCTGGTGCAGTCGCTTGATGTACCTATTATCAGAGGAAGTACAAAAGCTATTTCAAGAATTAATCATGCAGTGAAGATTGCAGAAGAAATCGGTTACCCGGTCTTGGTTAAGGCAGCTGCTGGTGGCGGTGGTAAGGGTATGAAGATTGCCTATGGTCCGGATGAACTCAAGCAGGTACTGGATAGTGTTCAGAATTTTGCTGCCTCAGTACTTGAGGATGATTCGGTTTTTATTGAAAAATATATAGACAAGCCCAGGCATATTGAAGTACAAATTCTAGGCGACAAATTTGGGAATATAGTACACCTTGGCGAAAGGGAATGCTCTATACAAAGACGGCATCAGAAGCTTGTTGAAGAATCACCATCATCGTTCATTACACCTGACGTTCGCGAAAAAATAGGCGAGATGGCTGTTAGCATAGCTCGTGCAGTAGACTACAATTCTGCCGGGACCATCGAATTTATCTACAATAACGGAGAATTTTACTTCCTGGAAATGAATACCCGTATTCAGGTTGAGCATACCGTAACCGAAATGATTACTGGTATCGATATTGTAAAGACCCAGATACAGGCAGCATCAGGAGCCCCTCTTCCATTTAAGCAGGAGAATATTAATTTCACAGGTCATGCGATAGAATGCCGCATATGTGCAGAGGACCCACTAAGCGATTTTATGCCTTCCCCCGCTACTATTACGGCCTGTAATTCTCCGGGCGGCTTTGGTGTCCGTATTGACTCAGGTGTACACTCTGGTTGTGAGATTAGTGAATATTACGATTCCTTGCTCTCAAAACTCATAGCTTGGGGAAAAGACCGAAATGAAGCAATATCCAGAATGAGAAGGGCATTAAGTGAGTATATTATCTCAGGTCCAAAAACAACAATACCATATTTATGGGCTGTTATGGGAAGTAATGCATTTAGAAGCGGAAATATAAGTACGAGGTTTGTGGAGGAACAATCTCACCTCTTCGATGAAGCAAAAATGTTTACCGACAGAATGAAAAAACTGCCTTCTGATTAGGGTTGATCCAGTTCATCAAGTGAAATAATCATGGTCTTTCCTTCTATGGGTACTTCAAATGAATTTGGGTCGACGTTAAACTCTTCAAGTGACTGGCGAAGGTCAGCGGCAGGCTGGTCTATGGGTCTTGCAGTGCTCATTTGGAAAGTACCGAAATGCATTGCCAGGCTTTTTCTTGAGCCAAGGTCCAGATGAGCCTGAACAGCATCTCTTGAGTTCATGTGTATGAACTTCACGAATTCTTCCTGATCCCAGGCGCCAATCGGGAGAAGCGCAAGGTCAGGTTCTCCCAGCCGTTTCCGAATCTCCTGAAAATGACCTGAGTAACCTGTGTCACCCCCGAAGAAGATTCTGTACTGCCGTGATTGTATAACATAGCTTCCCCAAAGGCTTCTGTTCCGGTCAAGCAGGCTGCGTGCCGAAAAGTGCTGAGCAGGTGTGAATACTACGGATGTTTGCTTTGACACCTTCAGCCTGTCCCACCAGTCCATTTCATGCACATTATCTATGCCTACCTTTGAGAGAATCTTGCCAACTCCAACCGGTACCAGAATAATCGGCGCAAATTTTTCGTACAGAGACTTAAGGCTTGAAACATCCATGTGGTCATAGTGATTATGACTTACTACAACCAGGTTAATTCTGGGAAGCTCATCAAATTCAATTCCCGGTTTCCTTACCCGTTTCGGTCCAATCCAGGAAAATGGGCTTGCTCTGAGAGACCAAATGGGGTCGGTTAG
>JAWLGL010000094.1:6621-7753 GCA_041685035.1 Clostridia bacterium | reverse complement strand
GTTATTTCTTGGTGCAGGGCTAACAACCTCAACCTGAATCACATTTTTGATGTAACAACTGCTTTAGGGATTCTTACTGATGGTAAGAATCCTGATAATTCTATAGCAGCACTGGTTAGCAGGCACTCAGACGGGAAGCTTGAGTCGGATGAAATCGGTTTTCAGGACTTTGTATTTATGGGTAAATTCCTTTTATCCTTCCGCAAAAAACTGGTAGAATGCTTTCAGGACCTTGAGATAATGGATGTCCTCAATCTTGATCAGCGGGTACTTTTTGCGCTTGCGCAGTCAGAGTCCAACGGCATGCCATATAATGATGCTGCACCAAATCCTATGAAGCAGGCTATATGGGATTTAGTTGAATCCAAGTATGGTGTTACCTCTAAGAAAGAGCTTGCAAAGACCGGCATACTCTTTTTATGTAAGCCATATTTGAATGCAAGGAGTGACTTGCTTGAAGTAAGGGAATACATAACCGCCGAAATTTCTGAAAAAATAAGGCAGAGCTTCGATACAAACTACGTGATAGGCGGCAGAATCCGGAGTACTCTCCAGTTTGGTCCGGCTTCCAGCATTACAGCCAGCGATTATTCCTTTGCAGACAGGGGACTTTACTCCTTTATCTCTCCACCTGCAGATTCCTGTCTTGTAGAAGGGTCGTTTAAAGACCTTGAAATCAGGGTACTGGCAAAGCTGCTCAATAAGGCAGAACTGCTTCAGTCATTCTTTGGCGAGAAAGGTCCGTACGCTTATTTTGCAGCTCCTCTTTTTGAAAAAAATATTGAAGATATTACCCTGGATGAGGAGTTTACTGCAAGGATGGTTCTCGAAATGGTCATACGTGAACTTGGAGAGAGAGAGACCCTGAGTTATGCATGGAATGTCTATCAGACCTTTATGAAGGAGGATGAAATAAACCAGCTCAAGAAGAAGTTCAGAAAGGTTCATCCTGATTTGACCAAGCTTATTAAAAGAACCCGTGACCAAGCCCAAAAGAATGGATATGTCACCACTTCAACCGGACGCATAAGCGTGGTTAAAAATAAAAATAAGGCTTTTTACACTGTGATGGAAATGTACATGAATGATATATTCAAGAGGGCCCTCGACATGTTCTTCCATGACCTTGAAA
>JAWLGL010000094.1:0-6611 GCA_041685035.1 Clostridia bacterium | reverse complement strand
TCCCGTAAGATTATGCTGTGTACAATATATAACAGGATAATCACTCTGGAGTGTGAAAAGAGTATTGTTAATCTGGCAATTGATATGCTGACAAGAAACATGACCAGGGCAGCTTCAAAGATTCTGAGAGAACTGCCTGTAGTATCGAAGGTACATGCCTCCGAGCAGTGGGAGTGCTAATGATTTTTTACTTAATCGGCTTGTAAGAACAATATAGTAGAGGAAAACCTTTTGTGTTATAATTAACTTATATAATGCTATCAGGGTTGGTGAATCATGAATATAAATGTTGACCTTATTAATTACATACTTACCGGAATAATCATAGCAATGATGTCTCTTGTCATATGGTTTATCATTTACACTTTTCTGATAAAAAAGAAAAAACCTGATGAGATAGTATTAGAAATCAGCAAAAATATTTCTGAAGAAGATCAATCTGAGGAGAATCTTTTCCAGATAAAAAGAATTAAAAAGAAAAAAAGTAAAGATATGAAAAAGGATAAGGAATCTGCAGAAAAGGAAAACCCTTCTATTCAGCCTGCACATAGTCTATTGAACTTTGATTCAATATTCAATGACATGCTTATTAAAAATGATGGTACTTTATACTCTATGGCTATACAGTGCAGGGGCGTGAATTTTGATATCATGTCACAGAATGAAAAATCTCAGATTGAGCAGTCTTTTATAAAACTGCTGAATTCAATAGACTATCCATTCCAGATTCATGTTCAGACCAGGACTCTGGATTATAAAGGTAATATGTTGGTTTATAATCAGAGGATTACTGAACTTGAGAATGAACTCCGTGAGACAATTAAAAAATTCCGGAAGCTTCAGTCCGATCCCAATCAGGATAGGAAGAACATTGTTGCAATAGTAAGAGAAATACAGAAAAAACAAAGGCTGCTGGAGTACGCAAAAGAACTGAGAAGTATTGTAGAAAAAATGAGTAGATATAGTTTTATTCTGCAGAATAACTACTATATTATTATAAGCTGCTCTGCCCGAGAATTTGATATAACCCGAGACTACAGCCATGAATCCAACCTAGGTATAATAAGTACAGAATTAACCAACAGGTGTCAGAATATTATTGAGCATCTTGAGAAGTGCGGAGTTGGTGGAAATATTGTGAAAGCTCATCAACTTGCTGAACTTCTATATAATACGTTCTACCAACAGGAAGACGATATTACTAAACTCCGCAATGTTATAGAATCAGGCTTTTTCAGATTCTACCCTACATCAAAATCCCTTATCTAAAGTATTATACGGAGGTGGAAAGTTATGCCACGGAAATCAAAGCTATCCAGGCAGGAAGCTGCTAATAATCCAGAAATTGATGGTGTGGGAGCAGCTGACTCCGGTTCACAAACCATTACACTATCCAGTCGTACAAGCATCAGGGACCTAATCTGCCCTTTCAATATAGATACAAGAGACTTAAACCATATTAAGTTTCTTTTTAAGGTACCAAAGTATGTAAGGTCGTTTTTTATTGTTACGCTGCCCCGTTTCTTAAAGTTTGGTGAATTTCTCAGACCTCTTTATAATTTTGGAAATATCAACACTTCAGTCTTTATTTCACCAATAGATAACGGCGTGTCGCAAAGTAACCTCAGTATTGTAATAAGCAATCTTGAATCCGAAAGAAATGATCCAATAAACCATAATAATTCAGTCAGAAACAAAGCCTCCACACAAAAAATGCTTGAAGCCGAGATACTTAGAGATGAAATAGCTGCAAACCTGAATAGATTATTCGAAATCAATGTAGTATCAACCATTTTTGCAGATTCCATGGAGGAACTTGATGCAGCTTCTGACCTTCTGGGACAGGAAATGTCAAAAAATCTAGCTACAATCAGATCAGTATGGGCACAGCAGAAAGAAGCTCTAAAATCAAATATTCCCATGGGGAAAGACTTGATTAACATGAATAATACCTTTGATACTTACGCTGCAGCCTCAGTCTTTCCTTTTATTACATCCGATATTAGTCAGCCAACAGGAATACCAATGGGAGTCAATAAGCAGACCGGGCTGCCTGTACTGCTGGATACCTTTAGCTTTTCACTTCCAAACTGTAATATGGTTATTCTTGGCAAGAATGCGTCAGGAAAACGTTCGGCAGTCAAAATTCTAATTTCTCGTTCATCTGTCCTATCTCAAGCCCAGAGCATCATTATTGATTCTCTAGGGAAGTATAGAACCTTTACAGATTCATTCTGCGGAATAAATATAGACTTAGGCTCAAGTAAAGTAACTATAAATCCTTTTGATATTGAGCCCGAAACCGTAAGAGACAGCATCACCGGTAGAGAAAGGATTACTGTGAATCTCGAAAGTAAAATTGATGATGTTACCGGCATTCTTATGACAATGGCTCGTGGCTCCATCAGAAGCCAGTATCCTAATGACATTACAAGGACGATAATTAAAACTGTAGCAGCTGAGGAATACAAGGATGCTGGAATAACCAGTAGTCCTGACAGTATTTATGAATCGTCAGGGGCTAACCTGATTGGTACTAAAATTGCCCGTATAAAGAAAGAAATGCCAACCATTGGCTCCTGGTATAAAAGACTGTGTGAAAAATCTAAAGAGAATACAAATTCAGATTACAAATACCACTATGAGTTTCTCATTAAATATATGAAGGATTTTGTAAGAGAACAGGGAGGGAAAATTCCCTATTTTGACGGTCAGACAAACTATACTCTGCCCTCAGAGGTTCAATTTATAAATTTCGACCTGTCATCAACAGATGAAACATTCTTAAAACCCCTTACACAGCAGGTTCTATCAATGTGGCTCTGGGAAAAATATATTAAAACCAATAGTGAAGATAAGTCGAAGGCTTACAGAAAACATCTTATTATTGACGAGGCAAGGTTTATGGTTCCATACCATGAAGCAACTAACGCTCTTAATACTCTGGCAGACCGTTCAGCAAGAAGAAACGTTTCACTGGTTATTGTTTCCGAGCAGTTTAACGAGTTTCTGAATAATCAGAAGATGGTAAAAACCATGGCATCAGCAGGCATGAAATTGTTCTTCAGACAGAATGAAAGAGAGCTTCTTCCACTTAAGGAAAGCTTTAAATTGACTGATGGTGAAATTAATTTCCTCTACACATCCACAAAAGGAGAAGGCGTTCTTCAGGTTAGCAGTAACTCAGCCCAGATTTATATCGCACCTACAGGATATGAAATAGAGTTGATTGAAGGTAATCCAGATAGTCTTATGACACTTGGCGGACTCAGCGCAGGTGAATAAGCTGTTGAAAATAAACTTTCAGATTTTAGCAGACTCAGGTACAGTTTTACCTTCGACCAGTTTTAGTCAGGTCATATTTCTTTAAATCATAAAGAAATACTATAACTAAAAGCTAAAATCCTTACAACAATAAACTCTTAGTAAAGCCTTGATATATTTACCCTTTCCACATTTCCTGACCATGAATGATTAATAATTTACTCATATTTGCGTCAGGCGGTTGTTTATCACTGTCTGGCTTTTAGAACGAACACTCCGAGTGGAATACGGTAAACCGTCGTCAGGTACAACAGCTTACCGTAATCCACTCTCAGGTGTAACGGTAATCAAAAGACTTTAATTACCCCGACCGGGCTTGACAAAAAAATCAAACCAAAACCTTTAAATAAAATATAGGATATATCTAGTTACATTATATTACCAATGCGGCTCTTTGTCAATCGCTTCCGGGACAAGTACATTTAATTCTTCTGACAGTTTTTATAGTACGATAAATAAAAGGTATAGTATTTTCTAAGACTACATGGACCTACTTATGTCATTGCGAGGGTCCCACTGCGTACGGACTTGCATCGAAGCCCTTCTGCAGAAGGGGGGAGACAGGATAAGAAGTATCCGCAATGCGGGGGGAATGCCCCCCATTGACGACCCAGCGGCAATCTCGGCTACTGGCTGTTAGCCGTTAGCCAAAAGCCAACCCGGGTCTGAGATCGCCACGTCGCTTCTCTCCTCGCGATGACACAAGTCGGGGTAGAGACTCTATAACTGGGTCAGAAAAACTGAGAAAAAACGCTGTGAACGTCGGATTTGACATGTTGACTATACATTGGTAGAATTATTTATATGCATTACTATAATTCAGACAAGGGGTTGTTGATATTGGATGGCTGGATAAAGAGTGTAGGTGGATTATTCGGTATGCGCTCCGGTGACGGTGACGACCACTCAGGGGGCAGGAATGCTCAGAAAAGGCCTCCCGACCGCTGCAGTTACTGCAAATATGTTTCCCAAAACAGCGAGCCCCTCTCCTGTATTATGGGAAAGCAGCACTGTGACTATAAGACACTATACCAGGGCAGGGATTACTGCAATTATAACAGGGATTTCATAAAGGATGTTTATCAAAGATGCCCCAACCCACCGGCCAAAACCTTCTGGTGTTCACATCCGGGGCTTCAAAAAGTGATTTATGACGAATATCTTGCGGCGAGAAACTGCATATATGGAGAGAGTATTTAACCAGTAAACAGGGCGGCTGATGCCGCCCTGTTTTGTTAATTACTGTAAGAATATCTCTGCTTTCCTGAACTCATGCCCTACCTGTATCCTGTCGAAGTAGACTTTCTCCAGGCTGCTTCCGGCAGGAACAGGAAACGTATATTTTATCTCGGCAGCTGCTCCGGCACTTACCGGGAAGTCATTCAGACTCTCAGCCACCCTATCCCGGTTTACCTCAACCTTCTCTTTCCTTCCCTGATAAACGCATTCAGCCTGGATGAAGGCCTGGGATGAGTCTCCGGACTTTATAACTATCTCCTGTGAGTCCCGGTTCGAAACCTCTGCTAAAACCTCTGTATGAAAATGGTATTGTGCTATGTCCTTCACCTTAATCTCAATATTGCCCGTGACAGCGCTCCGGTCAGGGCTCCGTGCTTCAACAAACCCTGAAAGCGCAAGCCTGTACCGATCTCTATCTTCATAGTATATGGTGAATTCCTCTTTCCTTATAGTAGTATCGGGGTTTTCGGCATATTCAGGGTTATCAGTTATCTCTGCTTTACAGATGTATCTGCTGCTGTCAATCCTCGTAAAGTAAGCAATATTAATATCCTTTATATTGGTACCAGGAAACCTGCCCGATATATAATCTGTGAAATCCTTGGCGGTTGGGCAGTATCTTGCCTTATATAACGGGTCCAGTAAATCATATGCCTCATCATGTTTACCCTGGGTTATAAGGTCAAAATACCCGCTTATGATACCGTTGGCAAGGTTGGCATCAAGCTTGGGCCCTGTATCTGGAAATTCATTGCTCGTAGTTTGACTAACGTTACTACCCGGATAGGACTGCTGTCCCGGGGCAGTTGTGCTGCCGCCATTATCATGTTCTTTGCTTGTTACAATACCTGGAGTATCACTTTCATTTTGTATAAGCGGCTTGAATACAAACCGGTATACAGCCTCTGCCGAAGCCATTATAAGCACTACTATTAAAAGAAATTTGGCAAGCTTTCTTATGGTCTTGTTCATTATCTCCTTTATCTCCTCCTAAGGTTTAACTACATATTTCAGCGGGTCAACCTTTGTTCCATTTACAAGCACCTCAAAATGAAGGTGTGTTCCGCGCGGACCTTCTGGAATACAGCGTCCTGTATGTCCCATGTAACCTATAACTTCACCTATCCCTACCTGCTTGCCATCATACAAGCCGTCAGCATAGCGGTTAAGGTGGAAATACCTTGTACTCAGCTGCCCGTCATGCTGAACAGTAATATAGATTCCTGCTCCTCCCGGCTGGTTATTTAGGTATACAGTACCGCTTTGGGACGCATATATCGGCACATCAAATATCCCCTTTAGTGCTTTCTCTGTTGTCACTCCATCAGCCATATCAATTCCATTATGCATTCTGCCCGATCTCATTCCAAAGTACGAGGTTATATGGTTATGTTGTGCAGGCAGCGGCCATGCCAGCTGTCCTTCTCCCACATCTATGTATGGAGCCAGCAGGTTGCAGGTTATCATTATGTTTATAAGCTTATCAGCATAGTGGCTGTCGGTCGCATATCCGCAGTGATACAGCTGCCTTGCAAATTCAAACGGGTCATCCTTCACCGCCATGCATGGAGCATACCTTGATCCCAACAGCCAGCGTGGTGAAGCATGGTCCCAGAATCCTTCCTCAATTGAACTGTAGGCCTGGAACTTGGCCACTTGTGTTTCCCAGGTTCCGTTAGGGAGTTCTTCCTGGGTTGTACACTCAACATAATCGCCGCTTATCCACTTGTGCCCGAACAGGTTGTTGCTTACCCTCCCTGTATTTGAATCGGTGGGCTGATTCTTTCCGGCATTCGACTCCAGTATTGCCTGGGCCAGTATTATGGCAGCCGGTACACCCGTCGCCTGCTCAATCTCATTGGCAAGTCCTCTGTACATCTCTATAAACTGCCTTCTATCTTCAGGTATTACCCCGTTAAAGCTTCCATACATGCCCGGCAGATGCTTTTTCTGAGCTCTATGTCCGGGACAGATAGAGTAAGCCACTCTTCCAGGCTCTGCAGATTGTTTTTACTGTACCCGCTTATATCCGTAAACTTTTCATTTAC
>JAWLGL010000093.1:0-7759 GCA_041685035.1 Clostridia bacterium | reverse complement strand
AATCCCCCGTCATAGTATCTCCGTCTTTATCAACAGCACCTGCTTGTGCAGCAGTAACATTATGAGGATTATCTGTTCTACCCGCATGAGCATCTACCTTTGCTTGAGCTCCTGCAGGAGTCTCATGTCCAGCATGCGGAGCAGGGTCAGCAATGTGGTTATCGATATTATCATGCGCTTCCTTTGTGGCTTGCTCGATTTTGTTCAGGTTTGCAGGACTTAAGGCTATACCGGTTTGTGATACTGTTCCTTCAACTTGCTCAACATCGTACTCAACCGGTGTACCGCCACCAACAGGTGTAAGCCTTATTCTATTAGCAAATTCCCTTATACGCTCAAGCCAATTGGTTGGATTATATGCCATTAGTAATTCACCGCCTCTACTGTTATTTCAATACTTACCGTAAGTGATTGAGTTTTATCCTTAAGTGCGTTTATTTCTCCACCACCAAATAGCGTTCCGGTTCCCAAGGTATCAGTTGCTCCATCACATAATAGTCCGCTGTTTATATATGTAATTCCATTTCCCTCGTTCTCATCCCAGTACCCTTCTTTAATGAGCGTATTCCCATCAATAATTGATGTAGCTGCCTTCCTTTGAGATTCTCCTGGGAGAGATAAGTCTGACTCACCAGGAGCTGCACCGGTTCCAATTGCAATATGGGTTATATCATTACTAAGAAGCTCCAAAGCCCTTGAAAGTCCACCACTTGTAATCACTGACATGTACAATCACCACCTTAAATATAGAGGCTGTCCGAACAATAGAGATTCTCTGAGCATACAGGGTACCGGTGTAATACAGCCTTAACCTTTATCGTATACTTGATGCCGTTGTATATCTTGGTTATCCTGGCTATTGGAGCATTGTCGTCATAGTCATTGCTTTCCAAGGCTCCAACCCTGTTGTTCGTATTTGCCAATATGTCCGTTAACTTTACGCTCATACTATCTCCTCCAGTTCAACAGAGCGGAATATTTCATCCGTCAGAGTTTCTTTCCTTGTTATTGAGGTAGATACAGATGTCACAAGAAAGTTGCCTACGATATTCCAGCTTCCTCTCTCTATATCATTTATTACAACATTTATAGAACATCTTTGCCCTATAGAAACATCCTCCCTTGTTATCAGGTTAACAATCCTTTTATCTGAAGACTCCCTCTTGATTTCGGCTTTACCATACTGCCTTGCCTCTTCCCTGTCCTTTATATCCTTGTTCTTTACCACTCTTTCAATCAATAGGCCTGTCTCCACCCTGTTGGGATAGTTTTCAAAAAAGTCTATTACCTGTTTGGATGGCCTATAATTAATACGGTGCTGCCCGGTAAACGGACTTCTATAATCAGGGTTATATACTACCTTCTCATTCTTATTAATAAGGAAATCCTGGTTACCGTCATCGTTACTTTCCAAATTGCTTTGCTTCAGTACTCCACCGACATAAACCTTAGTGTAATTAGGCTTATACGATAGGGGAAAATATCTTCTAACCCCATCACCTTCAAAGTATTCATCAATGGTATTAGGGTCCGCTTGTTCAGGACCGACAATCCAAATCCTGTTTGCAGCCTTGTCCCCTATATAATCACAAGTCAGGCTGTTAACTGAGAAGTTATATTTCCCGTTCGCATCCGGACCAAATGTAACTCCATTGGACTCGTAACCTTTAAAGAAGTGTATATCCTTTGATGCATCTGCATACCAGTACCACCCAGGGAGAAACTTCATTACCTTTTTTACTGCTTCCATCAAGTATATATATGGCAAATCAAGTTTTTCTATGGTAGTTGTACACTCATCCACATTGTTGGTAGTAAGCTCGGGAGCATATTTGCCAAACATATGCTTCAGAATAAGATCCGGTCTGCCCTGGTAAGCGTCAGTTGAAAGGTATTTTTCAGCTACAACCCTAATATTACAGATGAAGCTCCAGTCAAAACACTTGAACTGGGTAAGCTTATATCCTGCCATTTCGTCTCTTTGATTAAGTATGAGACCAGAATACCTGGGAACGCCATCTTTCTTTATGGTTATATGATGGAACTTATGGACCTCGTTTATATTCTTACAGGAAACCGTAAAGGTGTTGCTTTCACTATTGAGCTTCTCATCTGTAGTTACTTGCAGCACCCTCTCAGTCACCCCTATTGTCTGGCCATTCGATGGATTGAATATTTCTGTTGTCCAAGCCATTACGTTCCCCCCAGTGCAACCATTCTACCGCCGAGATGGCTGTCTATGCCCTCATAAATCTTCTTACCATCAAGGTAAATTATTATTGGTCTATTCCCTGAATTACCAGTAATACTACTTAGCTTGCTTAAGGGTGCTACAACCTCACTCTCCCCACCCTCTCCAACAAGTGCAAGTGTAGGGCCTGTTACAATACCACCTTCTGCAAGCTTAGGTATATTGGGAATTTTGATTCCAATAGTCTTTCCACCGATTCCAGGAACCCAACTCGGCACTTTTATGCTTGTTAAGGAGTTGAAGGCATTTATTGCAGTATTTACATTGGCTATAATCGCGTTAACAATAGATTTCAAGCCTTCTTTTATTCCACTCCATACACCTAGAGCAGCAGTTTTAAACCCTTCAAAGAT
Source organism: Clostridia bacterium (assembly GCA_041685035.1). GTDB lineage: Bacteria > Bacillota > Clostridia > Acetivibrionales > UBA4821 > JAWLCD01. The sequence goes on along the minus strand of JAWLGL010000093.1, from coordinate 5,155 downwards.
GCTTGACCAGGTTTGAGTATAGTTCTTCAGTGATTTTGTAATGAAGCCCCAGACTGCAGAACCGATATTTTTAACGTTTTCCCATGCAGCGCCCCAGTCACCTTTGAATATATTTGCCCAGAAACCAAATATATTTTTTATGATATTCAGGCCTGTGGAAATGATATTTAATATATTATTGAGGATTCCGGAAACAATGGAATAAAGTATCTTCCACAACCCTGTCCAATATGTTGTTAAAGAACCTCCCCACTTTTTCCAGAAACCCTGCAATGCATTAAATATTGCAATAGCCATTTCCTTAATGGTTTCCCAGATTTCTATGACATTGTTCCGAAAGTCTTCATTTGTCTTCCATAGATGAACTATTATTGCTACCAATCCAGCAATTGCAGCAATAACTAACCCTACCGGTCCAGTTAGAACACCTAAAGCAGCTCCCACAATCGGAAGTGCTGTACTGATAGCTGATATTGAGATAAACAGCTGCCCAAGTATGAAAATCAATGGACCTATTGCTGCTACAACACCGGCAACTACAACTATAAGCTTTTTATTTCCATCACTTAAATTGCTGAACCACTGGACAGCAGGGGAAATATATTTCTTAACAAGGTCACTCAGGACAGGAATGAGTACATTTCCTATCTGTATTGCTACTTCCGATATGGCCGACCAGAGTATTTTTAGCTGTCCCTGGAATGTCTCTAACTGGCGTTTGGCCATTTCAGCTGCAGCATCGGTTCCTGTTATCTTCTTTTCCATATCAAGAAGTGCTTGGTTCCCCTGTGATATAAGGGCCATCATACCGGGACCAGCTTCCTGGCCGAATATCTGTATTGCCTGAGACGTTGTTATTGACTTGTCTCCAAGGATTTTCACTATATCTGCAAGTGAGTTTGTTGCCGGATTAACCTTGCTATATGACACACCCATTTCTTCCAAGGTTTGATTTACTTCTTTTGTTGGCTTAAGAAGTGCTGAAAGAGCTCCTCTAAGCACAGTACCGGCTTGCTCACCCTTGTATCCTGCATTATAGAGTAATGATAGTGCTGCAGTTGCTTGTTCAACTGAATACCCCAGTGAGTTTGCAACCGGTCCAACGTATCTCATCGAGTAAGACAGCTTTTCAAGTGTAGCCTGTGAATTACCTATTGCAGCTGAGAATACATTGGTTACCCTTCCTGTGTCCTTAGCTTTAAGCCCAAACTGGTTCAGAGTTGCCACGACTGTATCTGTGGTAAATGCCAGGTCACTCTGTGTAGCTGCTGCCAAATCAAGAGTAGGCTTAATTGCTTCAGCCATCTGGTTGGCTTTCCAACCGGCAGATGCCATATAGTACATAGCGTCAGCTGCTTCTTTTGCCGAGAATGCAGTAGTAGAACCCATTTCCCTTGCAACATTCTTCATCTTCTCAAACTCTGCACCGGTAGCACCTGACACAGATGCAGCATTTGCCATGGACTGCTCAAAATCAGATGCCATTTTTACAGCAGCAACACCTACGCCTATTATTGGCAGAGTAAGTGACGCAGACATATTCTTACCTACCTCAGACATACTCTGTCCTATCTTCTTCGATGCCTCCGTTAGTCCCTTTGTGAGGTCGCTGGCATCAACACCCATCTTGACTAATAGATTTGCTATTTCAGCCGACACATTCTCACCTTCTTCCCAAAAAGAAAAAACACCCTCGGTTGGGTGCAGTAAACAGATAGAGGGAGAAGTGGTTCTCCCTCCTACTTATTATTTAACCTCTTGTCCTCACCATTCAGGGCAGCATTGAGCATCTCAACAAACTGGAGCTGCTCTTTCCAGTTACTTCTCTTCTGCCTATGCTTAGGTACAAAGTCTTCAGGCTTAAATGCCTTACCCTTTTTACCTTTAAGGGCATTAGCTATAGTTGAAGCAACTATCCCTACCCTGTAATACTCCCGTTTCTCTGACGCCTCATGTCTTCTGACAAGAGCATCGAACTCCCGCGGTGATAGGTCCCAAAACTCTTCTTCCTCCAGTTTTAGATCAAACCGCCCGATTGACCATAGAGTTAGCCAGTCGAGCGGTTCTCGTTTTTTTCGCCGGAACCCTCACTGTCATCAGACTGAGATGTGGATTCCTTGAAAGCTTTAGAGAGAATTTCAGAGACTTGTTTCATATTACCCGGATGGATCATCTCCCCAACGTCTTCTGCTTTCAGATCCTTATCCTCATGTACTAGACAAGCCCACAGGAAGTCAATCATGTCTGATGCAGACATGTTCTCCCAGGTCTCCTGCTTTAGGGTGTTCTTACCTGTTGCCTTTTCAATCAGTTTTAGTGTATTAAAAGTTATTTTGATATTCCTGGGCTTGTCCAATTCAATTGGTATTACGGTTGGATACTTACTCATAAACTACCTCCGTTATGCCAGTGTAGGTTTGCCGGTTACTTTAAGAGTAACCTCTGCAGAGAGCTTTTCATCAATCGGAGCAGCCGGGGAAAAACTTGTTACCAATGCTGCAAAACTCCAAGTGGTATTACCGGTATCCGGAAAGACCATCTGGAAGTTCCTTACTACCCTATCAACCATGTCCTTAATCAGGCCGGTTGAAGCATTATGGGTTGATTCAGTGGGAATGAAGTTCAAAGAAAGGTTTACTTCTCCACCGTCAAGCAGCCCTCCGATATACTCCCTCCACCCATCCGCGCTGCTATGGTTTGTGGTTTCAAGGGTCTCAAGGGATAGTTCAGGTCCCCCAATGTCTGTAACCTGTGCAATAGTGGTGAAATTCTCAGGTTCCCCACCATCACCAATTTTAAGCAGTGTTCCAAAAGCATTTATCACTCTAAATCATCTCCTCTCTATGGTAGTGCAATAACCGCAAACTCAATTGCGGAGTTATCAGCATTAACGTACACCCTACCGTCAGGCTGCATCCATCCCAGTCTCGGGAACGGTCCGTAAACCTTTGTCTCCCCTGCTGGGATACTGTCCGCTGCAATATTTCCAGACCTATTATAAGGGTCGTTGACGCTGTGTATGGTAACCGAATGAGCATTTGCACCATCAGTATTCCTTGCTATTATTAGTTCGTTACCTGAGGCAACAAACTGGTTACCATTTGCCACATCAGCAGCTGCAGATATTAATGCCTGTCCATTTGATGCATACCGACCTGGCGCGCTTGTCTTTGTTAGTGTTGTCCTTGCCACACTATCCCTCCTTTACCGGGTTCCCAAACCTATCATAAACCGGTATTATTGTGCTTTTTGGTTTAGTCTTAGGTTTGTGCAGTTCAATGTGCTCCAGTATTGTTTTATGGTCCAGAGTATCAAAGACACATTCAGTACATCTATACTGATTTATGCCCTTCCATTTACTCTCGGTATATAGCTTCTCTGTCTTCTTGCCCATCTTCTCACCACTTTCTTATCTTGTTACACTACACCTGAAGTTGAGCGAAAAACTTATGCGGTTTCTACCGTCTTTACCTAGTGGCAGAACATCCCCTTGCTGGAATATACTCAGGTACCTGTGTCCGTTTATTGTGATGTTTGTTATCCCATCCAAAGCATCTTTGCAGGATTCAATCCACTGCTTCGCGGTAACAGCTGATGTGTTTCTTATCATCAGCTGGAATGTAGGATTCTCCCAAGCCGGTTTCTTTTGGTCCATGACACGCTGTGGATTGTAACCACCTGACTCAAATATCCCAATAAGATTATCCGGATCATCCGGCGTATCATTTAGGTAGATATCCTGAGTTACATGGGATATTAGTGTCTTAATGTCTGCAGCCAGATCAAATGCCATCTACTCCACCGCCCTCCTGGTACTATCTGCAAGATGTTTGATGTACTTATTTTTATTCTCCTTATAAGGGTTCTCAAGGTATTTTGCTTCACCACCCCTGGGATGGTTATACCTAAGCTCTTCATGCTGTCGCAAGGCATAAGGTTCTGTAAAACCAACTACGGCAGTTAATCCTTCCCTCTCTGAGAAACCGCTGCCCTTTAGGTCTCCTTTATCCACAGGAGCTCTATCCTTTGACTTGCCCTCAAGGTCAAGCCTTATATCATCCAGCGCCTCAGGAGTAAAAGTATTAACCTTTGCAATCTTCTTGTTTATCTCCTTCTGGAGCTTGTCGAGACCTTGAACTTTTACATTTACTTTGTTCTTCTTCATAGTGATACCTCATAGCCTGTTATTTGCCCATCAAGGTCAGCCAGATTAGAAACTGATATCACCGGCCAGTCCCGACTATCATATGTAATAAGATCGTCAGGCTTGAGAGGGTACTCCGTAAATACCCTGGCCTCGGAAACCACTTCCTGGCCTTGCTTGTTCCGGACTAACCTCCTCTTATACTCAAACCTCACATTGATAGATACGCTGCTGGCATATATAGGCTCATTGTACTCATTCTGGCCAGTCTTTGACTTCCACCCTACAACCTGATTACAGTAACCACTCAGCATATGTATACACTCCCTGCAATATAAGGTTGCAAAAGTTCGCGGGCCTCTTGGGAGATAAGCTTTACAATCTTCCCGCTGCCGTAATTCTCACTCAAACTGCCAAGACTAAATGATTTAACCCCTTGGGCCTGGAGTTCGACTCGCTTCGGTATGCCTTTGAGTAATGCCAGAGCCTCCTCACAGACTGCATCCTTTACGGACTGGCTTACTTCGGATTCCTCAACCCACAACTTTGTATCTTCGGAATATATTGACCTGGGGAATTGCAGGGTTTGGTCGGAGTCAGCTTTAACACCTTTTATTATGAGCCTATCTATTTTCCTTGTAGCAGTGATTAGAGCTCTAGCCTTTTTATCATCATCGGTTTCACTGGTCCAGGCCTCTGCGTACAAGCGTTCATTGAAATAGGTGTTTGCATCCTCAAGGCTTACATATGAATTTGTTCCAACAATCAGATTAACTGCCACTGTGAATCACCGCCTACTCTTGAGGTTTTCCCTCGCCACTTTCTTCTGCTGCCTTAACAGCTGCTATAATGTCATCCTTTTTGGTAACTCCCTTAAGGTCAATATCTTTTTCTTTAGCCAGAGCCTTAAGTTCCTCAACCGTCATCTGTTCGAGAGTCTTAGGTTCCCTTTTCTCTTCTTGAACCTTATACCCTCGTCTCTTAAACCAGTTCAAAAGGTTAATGTCTTCT
>JAWLGL010000092.1:0-7760 GCA_041685035.1 Clostridia bacterium | reverse complement strand
GGTGAAACTAAAGGTATATGATAAATTGGTTTCGGCAATCCTGGACAGAAAGTACAGGGATGGTATTGATGAATATATGCATAAAATGGAGAGCCTGGGCATAAAAGTGTTCAGGATTACAGACGAGAATTATCCGGAAGCGCTCAGAGCAACAGATGACCCGCCGCCTGTACTGTACCTGCGGGGAAATTTTAAATACCCTCATGACCATAGAGCCATAGCAATAGTAGGCTCCAGAAGGGCAACCGAATATGGTAGAAGCATGGCCGAAGAGCTTGCATATGAACTTGCGGCAAGGGGTATAACCATTGTTAGTGGAATGGCCCGTGGCGTGGATACCTGTGCACATAGAGGTGCGCTTGAAGCAAACGGTAGAACCATTGCTATTCTGGGATGCGGGGTTGATATCCCCTATCCACCTGAAAATAGGAAGATTATTGTTGAAGCTATAAAATCAGGGGCAGTAGTTTCGGAATTTCCAGCGGGTATGAAGCCGCTGTCCGGCAATTTTCCTGCAAGAAACCGGATAATCAGCGGCCTCTCCATGGGTGTGGTGGTGATTGAGGCCGGAGAGAGAAGCGGTGCCCTGATTACGGTAGATTTCGCCCTGGAACAGGGAAGAGAAGTCTTTGCTGTTCCTGGAAGCGCAAAAAGCCGGGAGAGTAAGGGAACCAATGGATTGATTAAGCAGGGGGCAAAGACCGTAACCTGTGTTGAAGATATCCTGGAGGAATTTCCCCAGTTCAAAGCCTTCAGAGGGGGAACGAGGACGACTGAAGGTATAGAGGAATACGGCAGCCTTGACAGGGAAGAAAGAAGAGTGGTGGAAAATCTGGATACTGAACCTACTCATATAGATGTTGTTCTTCGGAAAACAGGGTATGATATCAGTAAGCTGAATACCATTACAACCATGCTTGAATTAAAAGGCATACTCAGGCAGCTGCCGGGAAAATTTTTTATAAGGACTTGATATAACAAGGTTTTTAGTCTAGAATTACAAATGTTATTACTTGAATAACCAGTGGAATGCAATTTAACGTAGAATATTACAGCCAGCAAAGGGTTAAAAGCGGCTGATATATCTGCCTGAAGCTGGATGAATCGGAGGTAACAATGGCGACATACCTGGTAATAGTTGAGTCTCCCGCAAAAGCTAAAACCATTGGAAAATTTCTTGGAAGAAATTACAGGGTAGAGGCATCCATGGGGCATGTTATGGACCTTCCCAAAAGTCAGCTTGGGGTTGATGTAGATAATGGATTTGAGCCCAAGTATATTACCATAAGGGGAAAGGGAGAGCTTCTGAGTAAACTAAAAAAACAGGCCAAAGACGCAGACAGAATATTTCTTGCAACTGACCCCGACAGGGAAGGAGAGGCCATTTCATGGCATCTTGCCAACCTGCTTAAACTGGATCAGTCTGAAAAGTGTAGAATCTCATTTAATGAGATTACCCAAAATGCCGTCAAGTCTGCAATTAAATCACCAAGGGAAATCGATGTTAAACTGGTGGATGCACAGCAGGCCAGAAGAATATTGGACAGAATTGTGGGCTATAAAATTAGTCCTTTCTTATGGAAAAAAGTCCGCAAAGGTTTGAGTGCAGGAAGGGTGCAATCAGTAGCGGTACGTCTGGTGGTTGACCGTGAGGAGGAGATAGAGAGTTTTATTCCTGAAGAATACTGGACACTTACAGCAAAGCTTAGGGAACCTCAATCAGCTAGTCTCTTTGAAGCTAAACTGCATGGTTCACTTGAAGAGAAGCTTAATATCAATTCAAAGGAACAGATGGATTCGGTACTGGCAGATTTAGAGGATGCAAGGTATTTAGTTTCCAAAGTGAAGAGAGGGGAAAAGAAGAGGGCTCCATCACCTCCGTTTGTAACCAGTACACTCCAACAGGAGGCTGCAAGGAAGCTCGGCTTTTCTATAAAGAGAACCATGTCTGTTGCCCAGCAGTTGTATGAGGGAATTGACGTAAAAGGTGCAGGCCTGGTAGGATTGATAACCTATATGAGGACCGATTCCACCAGAATTTCAGCTGAGGCGCAGACCGAAGCCAGAAATTTTATTGCCGGCAAATTCGGCAAAGAGTATATACCGGAGCAGGCAAGGGTCTATAGGACAAAATCCGGAGCACAGGATGCTCACGAAGCTATAAGGCCGACACATATAGATTTTGAGCCTGATAAAATTAGAGATTCACTTAAACCTGAACAGTATAAAATGTATAAGCTGATTTGGGAAAGGTTCATTGCAAGTCAAATGGCATCCGCATTATATGACACTCTTACTGTTGAAATAACAGCTTCAAGCTATCTATTTAGAGCCAATGGTTCAAGTATCAGATTTCAAGGATTTATGAAGGTATACATTGAAGGCAGGGATGACGGCAAGGAGGAAAAGGAGATAAACCTACCCGAACTTAGAGAAGGTCAGGAGGTTAATCTTGAGGCACTTGACCCAAAGCAGCATTTTACCCAACCCCCACCGAGGTATACTGAAGCTACGCTGGTAAAGGCACTTGAGGAGAAGGGTATCGGAAGGCCAAGTACCTATGCCCCTACAATAACCACTATATTTACCAGAAACTATATTGAAAAGGAAGAGAAGTCCCTTGTTCCCACTGAATTGGGAAGAATAGTTACAGCACTGCTCAAAGAACATTTCAGTGAAATTGTAAATGTAGAATTTACAGCGCATATGGAGGATAAGCTGGATAATGTGGAGATCGGTAAAATAAACTGGGTGGAGATACTCAAAGAGTTTTACCCTTCCTTCAGCTTGACTTTAGGAAAGGCTGAAAAAGAAGTAGAACATATAGAAATCCAGGATGAAGTTTCGGACATCGCTTGTGAAAAATGTGGAAGGATGATGGTTATTAAACATGGACGGTATGGAAAATTTCTTGCTTGTCCAGGCTTCCCGGAATGCCGTAATGCCAAACCCATACTTGAGGATGCAGGGGTAGAGTGTCCGGATTGCAGTGGCAGAGTAATGATAAAAAAGACTAGAAAAGGGAAAAAATATTATGGTTGTGAAAACAATCCCCAATGTGGTTTTATGACCTGGGATATCCCAACCAAGGAGAAGTGTCCCGGATGCGGCAGTTTCCTGCTCAGGAAAAAGGGGAACAACAAGCAGTATATCTGCAGCAACAGCGGCTGCAGCTCTGGAAAAAAGACAAATGCCTAAGTGGAGTGTGAAATGACAGAGTATGTTACCGTAATAGGAGGTGGGCTTGCAGGCTGCGAGGCCGCCTGGCAGGTTGCTCAAAGGGGAATAAAGGTTAGGTTGATTGAAATGAAGCCGGAGAGGTATTCTCCGGCTCACAGTTCATCTGACCTTGCAGAAGTGGTATGCAGCAACTCCTTTAAATCTAATGCCCTTGAGAATGCAGCAGGACTGCTGAAGGAAGAGCTCAGAAGAATGGAATCCCTAATTATGCATTGTGCAGACCAGAACAAGGTCCCTGCAGGACAGGCCCTAGCAGTTGATAGAGAAAAGTTTTCCCGATGTGTTACCCAAATGGTTGAGTCTCATCCAGAAATTGAGCTGGTGAGGGAAGAAGTGGTGGAAGTGCCTTCCATCGGAGTTGTAATTATAGCTACAGGGCCACTTACTTCTGATGCTATGTCCCGGAGCATACAGAAGCTTCTGGGGGAGGAATACCTTTACTTTTATGATGCTGCAGCCCCCGTAGTGACACTGGAATCACTTAATATGGATAAAATATTCAGGGCTGACAGGTACGGTAAGGGCGATGCTGATTACTTAAACTGTCCTATGAGTAAAGAAGAATATGATGTGTTTTATAACCAGCTGATTGAGGCTGAAACGGCAGAACTGCACCATTTCGAAAACAGGAAGGTTTTTGAAGGATGCATGCCGGTTGAAGTCATGGCAAAAAGAGGAATGAAAACACTGGTCTTTGGACCTCTCAAACCGGTAGGCCTTACAGAACCTTCAACCGGAAAGCAGCCCTATGCAGTTGTCCAGTTGAGACAGGATAATGCAGAAGGAACCTTGTTCAATATGGTCGGGTTCCAGACCAACCTGAAGTGGAGTGAGCAAAAAAAGGTGTTCAGGCTGATTCCGGGTCTCGAGAATGCAGAGTTTGTCCGTTACGGGGTTATGCACAGGAATACTTACATTAATTCTCCGGCTCTACTGGCACAATGCTATAACCTCAGGAAGGAACCCAGGGTATTCTTTGCCGGACAGATTACAGGGGTAGAGGGTTATGTGGAATCGGTTTCGTCTGGACTTGTGGCAGGAATCAATGCATCACGGATGATGATGCAAAAAGAACTACTGACGTTTCCGCACCAAACGGTTACCGGTGCCCTGGCTTCATATGTTTCCTGTCAGGTTGTTTCGAAGTTCCAGCCAATGAATGCCAACTTTGGCATACTGCCCAGACCTCAAGGAAAGGTATGCAAAAATGAAAGGAACAGGATTGCTGCTGAAAAGGCGTTAGCAGCACTTCAAGGAATAGAAAATGAAGTTTAATGAATTCTTGCATTAGTTTGATTATTGTGTTATTTTATTAAGGAATTACTGAAGGATATAAGAAAAGACAGAACGGTTTGCTATATCTAAGTATATATTATATGAAATAAAATCATAATTATAATAGGAGGAATTCCATGGTCAGCAATCTTCTGGAGAAAACCAGAAAAATAACAAAGCTTTTACAGACCACCGATTCACAATCATTAAGGTTTTCAGATATGTGTAAGATTATTGGGGATATACTCTCTTCAAATGTCTTTGTGATAAGCAGAAAGGGCAAGATACTTGGAGCTTACTGCCAGGGCGGTCAGAAGAGTGGAAATATTAATATCGAGGTGGAAGTAGGCAAATACATCTCTCGCGAACAGAATAATGAACTGCTTTATATGAATGAGACAAGGGCAAACCTCAGGCCGGGTGTTTCAGAGTCTTTTAGACCCCTTAAAGGGAAAGACCGGAGTGTTTGTGTAACCATTGTACCCATAAGCAGTGGAGGAGAAAGGCTTGGCACACTATTTATTGATAGGGGAGACGGTCAGCTGACTGATGACGACCTTGTTCTTGCAGAGTATGGAGCTACAGTTCTTGGAATGGAGATTCTAAGGTCAATTAATATTGAAAACGAAAATCAAATCAGGAAGAAGGCCGTTGTTCAACTGGCTCTTGACAGCTTGTCCTACTCTGAGATGGAAGCCATAGTTCATATTTTTAAGGAACTGGAAGGCAGCGAAGGACTTCTGGTGGCAAGTAAAATTGCTGATAAGGCAGGAATTACCAGGTCGGTAATTGTTAATGCGCTGAGAAAGTTTGAAAGCGCCGGAGTCATAGAGTCAAGATCGCTGGGCATGAAGGGTACACATATCAGGGTATTAAATGACAGACTGCTGGATGAACTGGAAAAAAGGATTCAAAATAAATAGTAATTCCTGAATAACCACTGTGGCAGAAACCTGGCCTCTTGCATCAGACCAGCTTCACACATAATTTCAAGAGAATCTACTTTCTAACCTTGGGCTTTATACCCGGGGTTCAGAATAGTAGATTCTTTTTACTAATACCTATAATTTTGGAAACAAATATGCTTGTTATTTGCATTGGCATAAGATATTATTAGTGATATAATTAATGGTGTAATATGTTGCTTAATAAATTAATAGGTAACATTGTGTCAATTACCGTATTTTAGCTACTTCTAAAAAAGTCACCATGGAATTCCGATTTTGTATATTCACCTTGAATCAAGCATAAAAAGACATATATCATATAAAAAGTGTGAAGGTAAACATATGATTTTGTCGAAGTATAGTATGAAAGAAATTTTCCAGACGGAGGTTTGAGGTATGATAAATGACATGTTTAAGAATACGCACCTCCTGCAGCAGGCGCTTGATGCATCATGGCTTAGAAACAAGGCAATTTCAAATAACATTGCAAACGTTGATACTCCTGGATACAAAAGACTTAGAGTAGAGTTTGAACAGTTTCTCTCCCAGGCTGTCAGTAGAAAAGCTCTGACAAGCTCTGTAACCAATGAAAAGCATATACCTATCGGAGCGGGAAGCCCAAGCAGGATGAAAATCAGAGTGATGGAGGACCACTCCACAAGTATGAGGCTGGATGGCAACAATGTAGATATAGAAAACGAGACGGCCCAACTAGCCAAAAACAATATAATGTACAATGCACTTATACAAAAAATATCAGGTGACTTCAATAAGCTGAGAGCAGCTATTAAAGAAGGGAGATGATAGCTATGTCATTTTTCAGTTCGCTTGATATAAGCGCGTCAGGATTGACGGCACAGAGACTCAGAATGGATTTGATATCACAGAATATTGCTAATGCCAATACTACAAGAACTGAAAATGGTACTCCATACAGGAGGAAGGTGCTGGTTTTCCAGCAAAGGGATGGAAACAGACCCTTTTCAGACTACCTCAGCGATGCAAGCAGAGCAAAAATTGGGGGAGGCGGAGTAAGGGTTCTGAGGATTGTTGAGGATACCAGTCCCTTGAAGAAGATTTATGACCCTGGGCATCCAGATGCAGACCAAAATGGATATGTACATATGCCCAATGTGGATATAACTACCGAGATGGTTAATATGATTTCTGCAACTAGATCTTATGAAGCAAATGTTTCAGCCTTGAACGCAACCAAAAGCATGGCAATGAAAGCTCTGGAGATAGGAAGATAGATTTGGGCTGGATTTGAAAGACTTCTAATATTTCGGGTATTATGTTCTGAGTGTCAGTAATCGTATGTAATGGAGTTGATTTTATGGTTAAACCGGTTTCAAATATTGTTCCTGGAATTAAACCTATTTCCCCTGTGCCAGGGTCGGACACGAATTCAACAGCAAATGGCAGCATCAATTTTGGAGAGGTTTTAAACAATATGATAAATTCTACCAATCAGATGCAGCAAAATTCTAGCCACATAGGGAAGCTCTTTGCTGCGGGAAAAATTGATGATCTTCATACAGTAATGATTGAGGGCCAAAGAGCCGACCTTGCTTTACAGTTTATTCTTCAGGTTAGAAATAAGGTTCTTGATGCCTATAATGAAATAATGAGAATGCCTATTTAATTCAGTCCTTAACCAAGGAGTAAAATCTCTGAGGCCAATGCTGAGTCCTGAATAATATTTTAAAAGATTTTAACTCAGGCCTCAGGACCGATATCTTTGAAATAGCTATAAAGTTGAGGACTCAGGACTATGAATTTAAGAAGGAGTGGTACATAATATGCCTGAGGCGTTGGAAAGGTTACAACAACAGGCACTTCAAGTCTGGAACGAAATGGACAAGTCGCAGAAGACCAGGATGATAATTATATCTATTCTGGCAATTGTCAGTCTGACAATTGGAATATTTATTATTACAAGACCCAACTATGAAAATCTTTTCAGCGGCAGACTGGATCCCAAAGAAATTGGTGAGATAAGCGATATACTAGAAGAAAACGGTATAGATCATAAACTTGCAGATGCCGGAAGTATAATTCAGGTAAGTTCAAAGGACCAGGATCAGGCACGGATAGTATTGTCACAGTCCGGATATCCCAAGGGCGGTATGACATTTAAAGATGCGCTTAGCTCAATTAAGCTCTCAACTACTGAGAGTGATAAAAAGAAAATATTTAAAGAATACGACGAGCAGAAGATTGCCAACAGCTTAAAAAAGATAGGTGAAATCAGAGATGCAGTAGTTAACCTCAGCTTGCCTGAAAAAGATGTTTTCT
>JAWLGL010000091.1:0-7782 GCA_041685035.1 Clostridia bacterium | reverse complement strand
AGAAACTCTTTTACGGTCATACTCTATATCCTCTTTGCAGATTTAATCCTGCTACTAGTTTACTCATGTATCGCTTTGACATACTCCATATTTACAGTTTGCAAAATAATAATTACTTTTTCTTATCCTCCATTTTTCACATATATTCAGTCCATGTACCTTATGTTCCGATTTTAATTAACTGTTTACAGTTATCCATACATAGGTATATAACCGGCACTACTGTCATAAATATGTACAAAAAGTATAGGGGGGTAATCTATATGTCTACATCAAAACCACTTGCCTATGCAGGTATACTTGTACTTCTCGCAGTACTGCTGCAGCTGGTTCCGGTTATACTCACAGAGGCATTCATCCTGGTCACGATGTTAAGCGCACTGCCAATATACATTCTTGCACGAACCAATATAAACTATGGAATTCTGGGCTTTCTGACTGCTGTTATTCTTATATCCCTTTTCAATACACATGAAGGAGTAATCTTCCTTCTGGCCAACGGTCCTGTAGGACTTGGGCTGGGAATATGCAGCCATTATGTCAAGAAGGATACCAATACCGCCGTTATAATCGGTTCAATCCTTGCTGTTACATTAATCATCCTGAATTATGGCATTGGTATTCCTGTATTTGGAGGCCCAATTCCGGGAAGTATTGTTTTTCAGGTCATAATTCTATGGGTATTCTCAGTTCTGTACAGCCGTATTTATCTCTACGCTGCAGATTATATCCATAAGACTCTGGGCAGATTCTGCTCCATTTAATAGTTTACTTGTACTTCAGGCAGGGCAATATACATAGACTAATACCCTGCCTGCCCCTTGTCTTTTGTCAGCTTGTTATTTATAATAAAATTGCATATTTAATTACTAATATAGATAATTTCCATGGAGAAACCATATGAAAAAGCTTATAAGAAAAGTATTGACTCTGCTGGCGATTATGATGATTTCCATGCTTCTGACCGTATACCTTACCGATATGTATGTAAGAAATTATGGTTCAGGATATATTCTCTCCTTTGAGGATACCCCTAATGTTGAAGCTGTGATTGTTCCCGGCGCATTTGTCTTCCCTGACGGCAGGCTGTCGGATATACTTGCCGACAGGTTGATTGTGGCCATTGACCTGTACAAGGCCAAAAAGGCCCGCAAGCTGCTTCTCAGCGGTGACCATGGCCAGGCTTCATACGACGAGGTTAATGCAATGAGAAAGTTTGCTCAATCCAGAGGCGTCCCTAGAGAGGACATATTTATGGACCATGCAGGGTTCAGTACGTATGAGAGCCTCTACAGGGCACGGGATGTATTCGGTGTAAAAGAAGCCCTGATAGTCACCCAGGAATACCACCTTATGCGCGCTCTCTACACAGCGAGAAAACTGGGGATTGAGGCATACGGAGTTACATCGGACAGGCACAGGTATTTCAAAATGGATTATTATGAAATGCGCGAGATTGCTGCCCGTTTTAAAGCCTTTATTGAGGTTGATATTTTCCGCCCCAGACCTAAATACCTTGGGGAGGCAATACCCATATCCGGAGATGGTAATATAACCGATGACGGTAAATGAACCGTTATGATTGGAGGGATAGTATGAATTTTAAGAAGTTTGGAAGCAGATATGTTGTAAGGTTGGATAAAGGTGATGAAATAGTGAGCTCATTGAAGCAGTTTTGTACTGAGAATAACATCAGACTGGGCTCAATTACTGGTATTGGTGCAGCAAACAGTGTTACTATCGGACTTTTTGAAACAGCGTCCAAGCAGTACCATTCCAATACTCTAACCGGCGACTATGAAATTACGAGTTTGAACGGAAATGTTTCATCTATGAACAATGAAGTATACCTTCATCTCCATATTTCTATATCAGATTCAGCTTACAAAGCTTACGGCGGCCATTTGACCAGTGCAGTAATAAGCGGAACATGTGAACTTCTCATTGACACCATTGACGGCACAATAGAAAGGCAGTTTGATGAAGATACCGGTCTTAACATATACAATCTTTAATTGAGTAAACTGTTATAACATTTAGATAGCAGTAAGAGCCTTGTGTGTCAAAACAAGGCTCTTACTCATTTTCCAAACTTTACTTATATGGGAGCTGGGTTTTATAGTTTGTAAATGTATCTACCGTATCTGCTATCTGGGCAGTAGAAGCAACATCGGCTTTGTATTCTCCCATATTGAACAACTCGTTAAAGAACTTAACCTGTACACCCTGAGTATTATTGCGGTTGTTAATTACAATATTGCGCAGGTCATCATCAATAATTTCATTTATTGCGGTTTGATAGCTTATCAGATTATGTTTCTCGGTCAGCAGAACATCGTTAGCTCTGTCCCTAAGATTCATGGTCGCATCCTTTGTCTTGGGCAGCTGCGGACTCGCAACCCCCTTGCTTACTCCAATCTGCTGTATGCCATTTTTGGATGTTATAATTGATTCAGTATTCATTAGTGTACCTGACCTCCTTGTACTTTTTTTAGCTGGTCCGTATAATTCAAAACACTGTAGTAGTTCTGCTCATGCATATGAGCTGCATCAAAGAAAATCTGCTGTACAGAGGGGTTAGTTTCCTGATGCCCATACTGGTAGCATTTCTTTGCAGAAAGCATTTCCCATGATAGAAAATCTCTTATATAATTCAATTCCTTTTGTGATATATTCTTCATGTATGTCCTCCTTTTCAAGTTTTAAAGATAGTATCTGCAGAAACAGGATTATTAGCATAAAATCATTGAAATATTCGAAGGTATGTTCTGTTAATCCGATAAATCTGAATTCTTCACTCAAGAAAAAGTTTACAATATACACTTTTCATAAAACTTCCAAATATAATAAATATCAAAGCCCACTATTTAAGGAGATAATTCCATGTATACGCAGCGGTCAATTAACTATCAAAGAAACCATAGTTATGACAGTTTTCTCTCCAGACAACTCACTCCTGAGCTCGGTGCCATAGACTACACTATTGAGCCTGGGGATACACTGTTTGAGATTGCAAGCAAGTTTAACACCACAGTTTCTAATATTCTCAAATTTAACTATATACCTAATCCGGCTCTAATATATCCGGGTAGAGTACTTACCATACCGGAGTCCCCTCCCGAGGCAATCATCTATACTGTGAGGCCAGGAGACACCGTATATTCAATAGCCACGAGATTTGGGACTTCTGTCCGGAACATTGTAACCTTTAATTACCTCTCAAACCCCGATTTAATTTTCCCGGGTCAGCAGTTGGTAGTAACTGCCTCTCTCAGATAGAACGAAAAAAATCTGCAAGCGATGCTGCCTGCAGGTCTTTTCGTTTTACTGCTTAAATTCAAATTCTATTTCATGTTTCAATATCTCTTCAATCCTTTTCTCGACCTTATCAAGGTCCAGCTGTGCCTCTTTTTTGATGCTTTTCCTCAACATAGGGCCTATCTGCTGAACTTCATCCAGAATATCCTGCAGGAGTTCCAATGCAGCTGTAGCTTCAATTACTTCTCTCGGAGTTTCAACTATGTTGGCGAGGATTGAATTTTCAGTCCTTGATGCAATTATTGGAGAACCCATCTCTTCAACGTAGACCCGTGTTCTCTTTCCGGGTCCACGTTCATCCTCAATAGGTTCAAGAGCAATAATTTTATCCGAACGTACAAATTTACCATAACCAAGAGGTACTATTATATTCTCCCGGGTTTCCATACTGTATCATTCCTTTTCTGTTTTCATATACTTTCTTTATTTTTCTCAGCCTTAAAACAAATATACCTTAACAAGAAATTATTCTTATTGAGATGTATAGAGGGGCAAGTTTCCTGCGGAGAGGGGAAATGAATTAACTGGCGAATAAGTTTGTGGAGGAATCCTAGACAAACAGGATTCTTGGATTCAGGAGGAGTATATCTCCGACTGAACCTTAGAAGCCGTTATCCAGGGACGTAACGCCGCTTTTCTATAATATTGAAACTAGAATCTTAGCGGCGGTAGTCATCGGATAAACTATGCGAAGTTATGCTAAATTTCAGGAAGAATTGACAGGACGTCAATTCTAGGAATTATTGTGCATGGATGCGAATTAATTTCGGTCTGAAATTTAGTGTAACAAGTATCTAGTTTATCTGATTTTGCAGCCCTTATGAGCGGTTAATTTATTTGCCCTGCAGCTATAAGAAAGGTAGCTTCTTTGAAAAACTACTTAAATTCCAGATTCCAGTATTCAGGTACTAGTATCCATTTACCGCACAAATCAATTTACTCTAATGAAAGAATCAATTGATTTAATAAGCGGAAGATTCTCAGTTTTTCAGCATAGGGAACCGTACTCCTGCCGCTGGGATTGTAGCCGACAATCCACCTGATTCCCTGATGAAGTTCACCCTCAACAAGCCCATACTGGATTGGAGTACTTAAACTCAGTCCTGCGTAATACCTGTAAATATCCTTACCAAGAAAACAGACTATGGAAGGTTGATATTTATATACCTTTTCTTTTAATAATTCGGCGCCAATCCTCTTCTCGGTGTCGGTGAGGTCTGAGCTGCTTTTGCTTGGCCTGGCCACAAGATTGGTAAGACCATATCCTTCATTCAGAAGCAGGCTGTCCTCCTCGGGTTTATACAACCTGCCGGTAAGTCCGGATTCATAAAGCAGCTTCCAGAATTGGTTTCCAGGTCCGGCATAATGATGGTTTGTCCTGGCAGACTTCTCTCCAGGGTTGTAGCCGACGAAAACCACCTTTAAGTTGTAATCCAGATAGTCAGGTAATCCGTACAAGGTTCCGGCTCCTTTAACAACTCTTCTTTATTTATAATTTATAGTCTTACCTCCTCTAAATGTATTATCCGGGTATCCATAAACAAGCCCTTATTCTGTTGTCTTTCTTATGCCTAGAAAATTTCGGAGAAAGAAATAGTCTGCTGCTCCGGCAATCAGGAAAAGACCAAATATCGAGCTAATATCCATTTCTTTCTTTGATAGTACGGTTTGATAGATTATAAAGATGACTATTAGAATCAGAACCTGCAGCAGTACTGCAGCAAGGATGATATTTCGCCTCCTGCTTATATCTGGATTAGAGATATTATGCTCTGCAGACTGAGGTATGCTTATTCTGGTTGTTCCAGGTATTCTATCCCATATCCCTAAAGATTTCCCCCTACTTCTTTCACCCCTATCCCTCAGGTTCTTGTAACTACTTTCGGTCAGACCTAAAAGTTTGTCCAGCTCCATCAAACTGAATGTTTCAGCATCTAGATAATCCTGTATTCTCCTAAGGAAATGGTCGCTGTCTCTCTCATTGAGACCCAATAAGTCAGCAGCCAGTGTTCTCAGGAAACACCTTGCATCCATATTAAAACCCGTGTCAGGCGCCAATGGTATATAGGCAAGTGAAACAACCAGTGTTGCTGGATTAATATATAAAAACTTCTTGTCCAGCAAGAAGTACTTATCTGAAAGGAAATAATTCTTGCATTCTAAAAGACTTCTGGTTATATTCCTGAGTATAGATACAGCCTCATCTCTGTTAAGCTTTTCCCTTTTTACGAACTGTGATAAAGGCTGCTTTGACGTAACGTTATAACACAATTTTATCCTGTCATTCTCCCTCCTGATAACTACAGGCAGAATTGCTTGGCTGGGGTTATTACCTATCATTTCTACTTGATATTCCAGGATATATGCCTTTTTCCCTATATCGATAATCAAGTAGCTTAAAGATGCATCGCTTTCACAGCTGAATTTCCACTGTTTGAGTAACTGACTTGACATTGCCCTTCCCTCCCTTGCAAACCATTTATTAGTTAATCTAATTATAGTTCCTCAAAAACAAGCTTTACTCCCTTCTTTGCCGCATTCTCAATACATTCACTAAATACTTTCCGGAAACTTTCTTTCTCGGCCTTCTTTGGTATTACCACTACAAGCCGCCTTTCCCTTATATCATCAGCATTAATATAGTATCGAACAGTTCTCCCATTGCTGTCAGCAGTCTTTGTATCCTCCTCAAAGTCCGACAAGCTCCGTATTTTTTCATTGACCCTGTATACTACCGTCCTGCTGTTCTGACGGTAGGTATCAGCATCCAGATTTATACTGGTAACAAGAGTAGCAATGCCGTTTTGAAACCTGGTAATTGCCTTGAAATTATAGGGAAGATTCCTTCGGTAAATTTCCTGAATCTTTCTTCCCCTTTCCATATCATTAAGCGCCCATATATCTTCAAGGCTCTCACCCCCATATCTCTCATCCCCAGCTGTCCATGCCCTTACACTAGCACGCTGAACCACTTGTAGTTCCGGCAGCAGGTTGATTGGAAGGTTAGTCTTAATCCTGTACCTCACAACCAACTCAATATTTTCCTTGTCTTCAAACAGCCTGGATTCGTTCAAATCAAGCCCGTCCAGCCCATCCACCACATTCAGGCCCAGCAGTCTCCTGTTTGCATCTTCAACATTCTTCCCTCCCAAATGTTTGACTATAAGGGCCTTTGAGAGAGGCTTAAGAAGCAGTTCAGCCTTCAGGTCTTCCAGTCCCGCACGCGCAAAAACGCATATCAGGCTTCTTAACTCTCCCTTCGGGTCACTGGTAATCTCTTTAACCACATCTCTGGTCTTCTCAAACTTCTCTGCTAATTCATTCACCGGCCGGCCTAGTTCCTCCACAGCCTGCCCAATGCTGCGGTCTCTGATTGTCTCTTCTGTTCTGCCAACTGCCTCGCCAACTTCATCGGGAAATGCCCTTACAGCATCTGCACAGTCTACCAGTACAGCAGCCTGTTCCCTGAGCTTCTCCTTATGGGTATCCAGACCATCTACAGTCTGGTCATGGATTTCCTTTATACCGCTTGCAGAATATATATAACTGTAAGTAGAGAGCTGGTTTGCAGTTTCACAGATGGTATGCTGCATCAGTTCATGCACATACACAACCTTGATAAAGGAGGCTATGCTCATAATCACACATATAAAAACCGGTAAGGCTAATGCTGCTTCAACTGTAAGTGAACCTTCTTTTCTTTGAAATATTACCATAATCCTCCTCTAGTATCCCTGATATACTAGCACCTTAAACCTGTGTCTTGTACCGTCGGGGGTCTTCATATGCCCAGGCATGAACGGCTGCGTCAGGAACAGGTATTTCATGGATACTTCAGCCTCGATTCTGATACATGTATTAAAGCGGTATAGTTTTTCACCTGTCCTTATCTGAATCAGGTCTTCAATTCTGTTCATCTTCTGTTCGGGCAGTTGAATAAGCAGGAAGACCCTGAGATAATCATGGTAGGTAAACATGATATCCTTATTTGTCGTAGCATTGGGAGTATATTTCCTGAACAATGGTACCTGCTTCCCTCTCATCAGTGCATTTAAATCATTTACCGCATCAATCATCCCCCAGCTGCAAAGAATCAGGTTCTGGACAAATGGTGTGGACAGGCCAAACGACCATGCACTTGAGGCAGCGGCAATTGCAAAGGCCGCTTCCACCTTCTCCGGCTGCCTGTAAACGTTTGCAGTATCCACAGCAAACCTTATTAGAAGTATCTGACCCTTCACCATATTAAGGTTTTTCTTTTCTGAAGTGCCTCCCCATAATATGTATTCAACTTCACCGTCAACCACTTTTTCCTTTATATTTCCTCTCAAATCGCATGTTGTATCGGTTTTATCATCCAGAGCAGGTACAAAGTTACTGAACGTGCCTATAATATACTCATTTATATATATCTCATTTCTCAGGACGGTGGAGCTTTCCTGGATTCTTCCCGTCATCTCACTG
>JAWLGL010000090.1:0-7832 GCA_041685035.1 Clostridia bacterium | reverse complement strand
ATTATAGTTTCTAATTTATATAGTTTTAATCTTGGTTCACGGTTATTTCTGCGGACATGACGTTCCTGTACCTGTTCATTGACTTGTACAATCGTTGTTGTCCGCATTTTTATATGCGTTCGTTACTAATTCAGGAATTTAACCTCTTCTGAGGTTGGAAGTCTTAAAATTCTTCGCCACAGGCGAAAGGAGGATGTTTAAATTGAAAAAAATTTTCGCAGTCATGGCTTTTGCGGTCGTTGGTTCAATATTATATGGCACTCTTGGATTTATAGTATCAGAAATCCTTTCACTAGACCAACATCTTTCGATGAAAATTGGCGCAGTGATAGGTGCAGTTGCGGGCGCTTTTCTCTCAATAACTCACATCTCATTTGGCTGGCTTGATGAATAAACCCTCGAGAGAGGGTTTTTCTTTGTGCAATTAGTTTTGGAGAGGCAGCAGACCCGCCCCTGCGCTTCCGCTTCTTAATTTTCTAAGGGATGGTTACGAACTATAAAGATTTCTACCCTTCTATTTTGGGCTCTTCCAGCCTCTGTGGAATTATCGTATTTAGGCATATATTCACCATAAGCTTGGATAGATAGTTTATTAGGATTGAGTTTACCTTCTTCAATCATAAAATTCATTACATTTATGGCACGCATAGCACTTAAATCCCAGTTGGAACGGAATTTCTGAGTCCGGATGGGTACATTATCAGTGTGCCCTACAACCTTAATATTGTTATCGAGGTTTTTAAGCATATCGGTAATATGTATAAGTAGTGGAAATACTTTTTCGAGTATCTCAGCCTCACCCGAGTTAAATAGCACACCATCCTGTATTGTTATCTGAAGGCCTTCCCTGTTGAGCGTTACTTTAACCTTATCACTATATCCCCTATTCTCAATCTCTTGCTCCAGGTTTCTTTTGATTTCATTCATTCTATCTTGTTCATCTGTTTTGTCAGAATTATCCTGTGCAGATACGTTCTGCATTGGAATAACTGAAATCCCATCTTGCTCCAGCACTCCTTCCCCACCTGAAAAAATTATATTGAATTGTTCACTCAGATTCCGGAGTTTTTCCTGATCAATCTGTCCCATTGCAAACATTACTATAAATAATGCCAGGAGGAGCGTGAGCATATCAGCATAAGGGATAAGCCATGTTTCATCAATATGTTCTTCATGATGTACTTTTTTCTTCGACATTACTATTCACCTTCACTTTGGTTCTGGTTCTGGTTCTGATTTTCATTCCGCTCAAACTCCAATCTATCTTTAGGTTCCAACATGCTTGTCAGTTTCATTTCGATGCTTCTCGGATTCTCTCCCACCTGAATAGATAAAACACCTTCAATTATAATGCGCATAATTCTTACTTCTTCCTGTGATTTTCTTTTTAGTCTTGTTGCAAAAGGATGACAAATTACATAACCAAGGAATATACCAAAAAGGGTTGCCACAAACGCAGCCGCTATCATATGCCCAAGTTTTTCAGTATCATCCAGGTTTCCCAGAGCTCCTATCAGCCCAATAACGGCCCCCAGAACGCCGAGTGTAGGTGCAGATGAACCTGCTGTTGAGAAGATTGCAGCCCCAGCACGATGTCTTTCTTCCATACTGTCAATCTCTATATTCAGAACCTCTTTTATGTATTCCTGCTCAGTACCGTCTACTACCATACCCAGACCTTTTTTCAGGAAATCATTATCTATATTCTGCATAATCTGTTCAAGCGACAATAAACCGTCTTTTCTAGCTATATGTGACATTTCTGCAATTCGCTTTATGATGACGCACGGGTCTTCCCTCTCTCTGTCAGCGAAAAGAACCCCCAGGATTTTAGGAATTCGCAAAAACTCTCTCTTGGGGTAAGAGTTCATTACTGCGGCAAGAGTACCGACAAATATTATAATTGCGGCAGCAGGATTTATTAATACAGCAATACTTGCACCTTTTACTGCCATTCCCACAACTACGGAAAGAATACCTACAACTACCCCCATAACCAGAAGAATATCCATATTACACCTCTCAGAATTTACAATACTTATTTAAAGCGAAAAATAAAAAAGTTTCAGACTTCAGGACGCTAATCAGCCCATAGAATTGCACAAATGCTTACATCTCTTGATACAGAGTACTGCCTGCCCATTATAAGACTCCTATTAAAAATTATACCATAATATATATCGAAAAAAAACTACCTTAGCTAAACAAGAATCTTCTTGAATTACCGGAACTTTTGTCACCAATGAGCTATTTCGACCAAACTCTGTTAATGCGAAAACCCCTGCAGCTTATACTGCAGGGGTTTGGGTGGCTTTTGAAGGTTGTCCTTCTTTCAATCCAACTTATTTCTGACTGCAAGATGATGAATTCAGATTAAGGCCATTCATGTTTGATAGATTAAACACCTTGCACTTTGAATTCGACCCGCATAAACCCTTTATATTACCAAGGATTTTAGAAATAAGGTCGTTAGCATTGTTACAATTACTTCCTGATTCAGTGCAGCCTTGGTTCTGATTGCTAACTATGGGTGTAGTACTACCTCCATTACTACCACATTGTGCTGATGCAAATGCAGGTAAAGCCACTACTAGTAAAGCTGAGATTACACCACCCATGATTAACTTCTTTAACATGCTGCTACCCCCTTTTTGTTATACCACAGAAACATGGTACCAAATTTACGTGTATTGTAATGGCATCACTTAATGTTTTCAACCAGAAAATATTTCTATTAGACATATTTATTCTAAGCCAGTTTTCCTAGTATATCCAGTGCTCTTTGCATGTGCTTGTAGCTTTGTGTATTACCCATATTGAAATCCCGTGCCGCTCTGGCTTGATATTCTGCAATCCAGTCTCTCCTACCATCCGGACCGGCTGGAGTAAGGCAGATATCTAAATCAGGCGTCATAGGTGACTTGGACGGGTCAAAAGTGAACAGTGCATGTTCAAATAAAGTAATCTGCCCAGCTTCGTAGAGACTTGCCGATACTTTACATAGTTCGTCAAAGGAAGCATTACGGATATCATATTTCCCGGATAACTCGCTCCATATATCTGAAGTGTCATCATTTGAAGCATTATGTACCTCAACCTTGCCGTCACTTCTCATAACAAATTGCTTTTTGTTGTAATAATCTATTGTCTTAGTATCATTTCTTAAATAGAATTCTTCTCCGTTTATAGCAAAGGGCTTCGACAAGTCCACTCCCATATTTTCCAGGCCGGCTATAAGGTGTTTGTGACGCTCAATATTAATGTTCTGAATGGCATTCTCATCAGAAGCCACTCTGGAAAATTCACCAAATGCTCTTAGAATATTAGAAATCTCCTTATGCTGGGAGTCAGAAATTTTTTCTATCATCTCTCCAACTTTTCTTTCATATTCATTTATTCGTTCCCCTGGCTTACTTGCCAATTCTGCAGGTACACTCAGATTGGTTCCAATAAACCCATTTTTTTGTCTCATCTTTATAGTAACGCCGTTATATTCTCCAAGCGCAACCCATTCACCCAAACGGAAATCAACCTGATTGTTCTTATCAATTGTACTTGTTTTATTCTGTGCTGTGGATGGCCTAACTATATTATTGTACAGAGGAAGGCCTATAAACTTATCGGTGCTGTAGTAAGTGTCCTTTTTCGGAATTGTGAACTTTGCATTGTATTTATTTTTGTATTCATTCCGCAGTTGAATATAATCCTGAAGTTTTATGCCATAATTGTTGTCAGTGTAAGCATGCCGAGGAGGCATTCCTTGTATACTCATATCAGAAGTCCCCTTTCAAACCGTCTATCATCTGTTTCCAATAATTATATCGGCATCTTATATATTACAATTTATATAGAAGCGCAGGGACGGTTTGGAGTGCTTCTGTTGTTTCTTCAATAAGATTATATTATAAAAAAGTGAGAGCAGGAATATATTCCTACTTTCACCTTTTTAATGGTAAATAAAAACTGGATTGCTTTATGTTCTATTCATAATGCTAAAGGCATACTTTCCTTCTCTATTTGCAGTCTCTTATGTTCTTTCCATTTTTCTTCCAAGAAGTCTGCAAAAGTTCTGTAACATCCACATTGGCCATCCTCCAGACACCATCTGACTACATATGACTCTCCAAGCCAGGGTAAAGGCATGGAATCATCACTAAGCTTAATTGCATATATTGTCCCATTTAGTTGCGATATTACCAGATAATCATCAGGCATGCTTAAACCTGATTTTCTCATACCCAGAGTCTTCATTAAGCTTTTATGACCCAAAATCCAAAGCTTCCCATTAATAACCTCACTTCTGCAATTAAGAACCAGTTCTCCCTTGCAGGTTTTAAGGAAGATTGCATAGGTTTCCGGAATCGGATAGCCTAAAGCATTATCAATCATTTCAACATCATCACTTCTGAGCGTCTGTCCTCGACAAAACAGGCCACTGTCCACATCCTGATTAATCTCATTAATTATTTTTCTAACCTTCCTTCGTGCAGCAGGATTTACAAAATAGACATCTGCAGCGCAGATAACGAAAAAGATGCCTGAGAGAAATGCCAGAGTAAACAAGATTGATTTAGCCATGAAATTACCACTGGTAGTCAAAGCAAATACAGATATCACCACAGCTAGCAAAAGACTAACAGTAATACACGCCAATCTCACTCTTCTTGCAGATGCTCTTAGGTTTCGCTTATCCATTAATACATCCCCCTTCAATATTAATTATTGGGTAACAAATACGGCCTTAACATTTACCTCCTGGTAATTACAAAAAAGGTCTATTCAGATTGAATTATATATTTATATAATATTATTTCAGTTTAAATATCTCAAGTTAAAAGTTTCTCTGCTGGGCTATTCTTAATCCAGCAGATGCGCTTCTTCAACCCTTGAAATAATTGAGAAGGCTGCAGCTAAGACGCCAAGTATTACTAAGGTGCCGTTCAGAGACCATTCTACCATTACTCCGAATAATGGATAAAACACTACCAAAGTAATATTATTCAGTTCGGAAGAAATAAACTTCTTTTATAACAATAAGAATGTAGTATAATTAGAGGGAGGTGTTTGAATGAAATCTGAGGTATATTATTTTACAGGTACAGGTAATTCATTGATTGTCGCCAAGGATATAGCAAGAGAGCTTAGAACCGATGTAATTTCAATATCGTCAGCATTAGATAAAGGTACCATTAAGACCGAAGCCGATACCCTGGTAATTGTATTTCCAGTTTATATGTGGGGATTTCCTCTTATTATCGAAAGGTTTATAAGGAGCATTGATAAACTGAATGAAAAAGATATATATGCAATTGTGACTTATGGCGGCATGCCAGGTGCGACAATAAACCTATTGGATAAACTTATTGAAAGCTGCAATGGAAGGCTTTCTTCTGGATTTGCAGTCCTGATGCCCGGCAACTATACCCCAATGTATGGAGCAATCAAGGAAAAAAATCAGCTAAAAATGTTTGATAAATGGCATAAGAGGTGCAGTACTATTACTGAACACATAAAAACCAGAAGTCATGGCATAAAGGAAAACAGCAATTTCTTTCTGAACTTCATTTTTTCAAATATTATTTATAAAAATTCAGCCAAGTATATACCTGAAATGGATAAGCAGTTCTGGGCTGACGAGAAATGCAACAAGTGTGGAATATGCGAGAAAATCTGTCCGGTAAGCAATATTGAGATGGAGGATGGCAAGCCTAATTGGAAGCACTACTGCGAACAGTGTCTTGCATGTTTGCAGTGGTGCCCTAAAGAAGCAATACAGTACGGCAAGGTAACATCCAAAAAGAAAAGATATCATCACCCTGATGTAAAGATCTCAGATATACTTAATCAGACAGAAGTATGATATTTTATAAGTGAGATAGTTAGCCCTTGTCACTAGTTGTAGTAAAAGAGTTCATCTACGGTTGTCTCAAGGGCTTTAGCTATGTCAAATGCCAGCTTTAATGATGGATTGTACTTCCCTTTTTCCAGATGTACAATGGTTTCTCTCCTGACATCTACCATGTTGGCAAGGTCGTCCTGGGTGAGACCCAGTCTTGCTCTAAACTCCTTCATCCTAGTAGTCAAGGTGGGCATTTTACTCACCTACCCTGTCATAATAATTAAAAGAAAATGTAAATGCGACACCCTGTAGGATAAAGCTCAACATAAATGCACCAGCAAAAACCTGATCATCCAATGCCACACCTGTTATACCTCCATATGCACATGCCGCGGCAAACATAAATATAGATACGGCAAACGCGTTCCTGCAGGCTCTGTTGATGTTCTGCATCAACCTTTCATCATTCTTTGCGGTGAGAACTCCGAAAAATCCGAAGAACCCAAAGAATCCGAAATAACCTATGCTCGAAGTAGCGAATCCCAGAAGACCTAAGAAGCCAAGGAATCCAAGGTATTTAAACCAGTTCCTTTTCATTACAGCACCTCCTATGTTATATATTATTAACATTATGTTATAAATATATAACATATTTGGGCTAAAGTCAACCACTGATTTTAAATTTGACCTTACTTATTTATTTTTCCTCAATATTCCTCTTTAAAGCCTCCTGCTTGACCGTATAGTAACAGTTATCATCTTCAAAATAGAATATCTCACTGTTTTTACGATAAGAGTTCAGTATACCGTTCCCGTCCAAATCAACTATGTCAACAACCATGTTATTCTCGTCAATTACCGGATAAGAGTTCTTCCATCCTCGTTTCTGATGTTTAATTTCATCCCACTTCTTCCCAACCAGATTCCTTATGTTCTCGTCTGCATCCAGAAATTTCACTATTGGGGTTCCTCCACGTATTTTGATTATACTTCATAATTCTTGCCTAGCCTGATTGTAGGTGGTTCTTTATTATTCCAGTATAGTATTTCCAGTCATTATATAGTATATGTGTTGTCAATCAGAACCGTCCCCGCCGACATCTCTTCCGGTCTTCTCTTCCATATATACATTTATCTACCCAAATGCTATAATTGAATTAATTATTCTAAGGAGTTGAGGATATGGATATAAAGGATAAACTCCGCTCTTTTCTGGAGAATCAACAGAAGTTTATTAAGGAATATGAGAATCTTGTAAATGAGTTTGAATCCAGCAATCTTGTAAATGAAAACAGTTCTCTTAAGAAGGAAATTGCAAAGTATAAAGAACTTGTCGAAGAAATTCAGAAAAAGTATCAGGATGTCGTACAGGAAAATAACAGCTTGAAGGTAGCTTTAAAGGAGCAAATTCTGGATGAGAAACTAAATATCCTGAAAATATCACGTCAGAAAATAGATTTATACTTCAGGAACCTCAAAGAAGATTATACCAATAGTCTTTTACAGCTAGAACAAACCTCCAGGGAAAAGGTTGAGAAATTACGAACAATAGCCTCTCAAGAACTATTCCAATCAAAAGACGAATTTCTGAAAAAGCTTGATGAACTTTCGAATGAGCTTCAGCACAAGGTTCGTGCTGAGAAAGCACGCTTTGAACAAGAAAACCAGTCTGCGGTTAGCAGGATTAATGCTGAATTAAACAGGCTGGAGTCCGAGGACATTGATGAAGAAACTATATGGAGAAGAACCAGACAGAACGATTTAGAAATCAAGGTAGGTCTCAGCTGGATTAACCGAATCGGTATCTTTCTTATCCTCATTGGAGTCGCCACTGCCGTGAGCTACTCTTATACCACGTGGTTTAACAACCATATGAAAGGAATATTTGCATTCCTTCTAGGCGGGTTGTTCATTGCCGCAGGCGAATGGCTGAGCAGAAAGAAACAGAATGTTTTTGCCACAGGCCTTACAGCCGGTGGAATGGGCATTCTTT
>JAWLGL010000089.1:0-7875 GCA_041685035.1 Clostridia bacterium | reverse complement strand
ATTAAATGCAATAAGATGCCATACTACAGGCTGCGAAGGAATGGATCTTTTGGCCAAACTCCTTTACGTTGCCGACTATATCTCTGAAGACAGAATTTTCCCTGAAGTTGAAAGCCTCAGAAAGGTTGCTTCAGTTAACCTTGATGCGGCAGTGATAATGGGAATGGACTTGAGTATAAGGCATGTAATTTCAAAAGGGGGTTTAATCCATCCTGATACCATAACTGCACGGAACAGCATGATTAAGAAAAATCCCGGGTTGGATTATACCAAGCTATTTTAAGAATGGAGGGCAGCACTTGAATAAGGTTGATGCAGCGGTCCTGGACTTTGTTGTAGAAGTCCTTGAGGATAAGAAGGCGAAGGATATAAAGATACTGAACGTAAAGGATATTACCCTGATAGCTGACTATTTTGTTATATGCAGCGGTACGTCTACAACCCATATAAAGGCCCTTGCTGACGAGGTTGAACAAAAGCTGAAAGAGAGAGGTGTAAGGCTGCATCATGTTGAAGGATACGGCAGTGCGAGATGGATTTTAATGGATTACCATAACATTATTGTACACATATTCCACAGGGATGACAGGCTGTTCTACAATCTGGAAAGAGTATGGGCAGATGCGGAAGAAGTCCTGCAGGATGAGAATGGGGGAGCATAAGATGGCATATAATTTTAAAGCAATAGAAAAAAAGCGGCAGGAATTATGGGAAAATGAAAAAGCTTTTGGGGTTGAACGTGACGAGAGTAAGAAGAAATACTATTCACTTGTTATGTTTCCTTATCCCTCGGGGAATCTCCATATGGGGCATGTAAGAAATTATTCTATCGGAGATGTTGTGGCGAGATTCAAGAGGATGCAGGGATATAATGTTCTTAACCCCATGGGGTGGGATGCATTTGGGCTTCCAGCCGAAAATGCCGCCATAAAAAACGGTATTCATCCTGATAAATGGACCTGTTCGTGTATTGATAATATGAGGAATCAACTCAAGAATCTCGGACTGAGCTATGACTGGGACAGGGAGGTTGCAACGTGCAAACCGGATTATTACAAATGGACACAGTGGATGTTTCTCCAGTTATATAAGCATGGACTTGCCTATAAAAAGAAGTCCAATGTTAACTGGTGCCCGTCATGTGAAACAGTACTGGCCAATGAACAGGTGGTAAATGGAAAGTGTGAAAGGTGTAAATCCGAAGTAGGAAAGAAAGACTTGGAGCAGTGGTTCTTCAGAATAACCGAGTATGCACAGAGATTGCTTGACGATATTGATAAGCTTCAAGGCTGGCCGGAAAAGGTCAAGATTATGCAGGAAAACTGGATAGGAAGAAGTGAAGGAGCAGAAATAGAGTTTAAGATTGAGGGCTCAGAGAAGAGCATGGTAGTTTATACAACCAGGCCGGATACAATCTTTGGAGTGACCTATATGGTTATTGCACCTGAGCATCCCATGGTTGAAGAATTGATTACCGGCACGCCATATGAGGGAGCCTGCAGGGACCTGATAAGCAGGATAAAACATATGAATGAAATAACCAGGACTTCCAATGAGACCGAAAAGGAAGGTGTATTTACAGGCAAATATGCAGTAAACCCCCTCAATGGAGAGAAGATACCGCTGTTTATTGCTAACTATGTCCTACTTGAATATGGTACGGGAATAGTTATGGGTGTGCCTGCACATGACCAGAGGGACTTTGAGTTTGCCCGCAAGTATAACCTCCCTGTCAGGGTTGTAATACGACCTGAAGGAAGCCAGCTGGATGGGGATTCTATGGATGAGGCATATGATGGGGAAGGGGTAATGGTGAATTCCCCGCCCTTTAACGGTATTAGCAGTAGTGAAATGATAAGCAAGGTAATAGATTATATTGAAGAGAACAAACTCGGGAAGAGAAAGGTGAATTTTAAGCTTCGTGACTGGCTGATATCGAGGCAGAGATACTGGGGAGCTCCTATACCTATTGTTTACTGTGAAAAATGCGGCATTGTTCCGGTGCCTCAAGACCAGCTTCCTGTAATGCTGCCTACCGGTGTTAAGTTTACAGGGAGAGGCCAGTCACCTTTAGCCGTAAGCGAGGAGTTTATCCATACGGAGTGTCCGACGTGCGGAGGGAAGGCCACAAGAGAGACTGACACGATGGATACATTCGTATGCTCATCGTGGTATTACCTCAGGTACTGTGACCCGACTAACCCGGATGAACCCTTCAGTCATGAAGATGTAAGGTACTGGATGCCTGTAGACCAATATATCGGGGGAGTTGAACATGCAATACTTCATCTTTTATACTCCCGATTTTTTACAAAGGCACTGCATGATATGGGCTTTGTGCCGGTAGAGGAACCTTTTTCGAATTTGCTTACGCAGGGAATGGTTTTAAAGGATGGGGCGAAAATGTCCAAGTCCTTAGGCAATGTTGTAAGTCCTGAGGAAATCATAGATAAGTATGGAGCTGATACGGCAAGACTTTTCATACTTTTTGCATCGCCTCCCGAGAAGGACCTTGAATGGAGTGACCAAGGGGTGGAAGGCTGCTATAGGTTCCTGAACAGGGCATGGAGAATAGTTGAGGAGTTTCAACCGCTTATAATAAATGCCAAGGGTGAAATTCCCGGCAGCCTGCCCCAAGCTGACAAGGAGCTGAGGTATGCCGTGCATTCAGCGGTTAAAAAGGTTACCGATGATATCTCAGAAAGGTTTAACTTCAATACCGCAATAAGTGCGGTAATGGAACTGGTAAACTCCTTGTATTACTATAGGGAGAAAGTGCCTGCGGAAGAAAGAAACCCACTGGCTGTCAAAGAGGCGCTGGAAAACCTGGTAACCATACTTGCTCCGTTTGTCCCGCATATTACCGAAGAGTTGTGGGAATTAATAGGAGGTAAGGGCAGCGTTCACAACCGGAGTTGGCCCACGTATGATGAACGTGTACTGGTAAAAGAAGAGATTGAAATTGTAATACAGATAAATGGAAGGGTAAAAGACCGGGTTAGTATTGCTGCCGGTTTGGACAGGGAACAGACTGAAAAAGCTGCTATGGAGAGCCCAAAAGTCCGCAGCTTGATAGAAGGGAAACCAATTGCCAATATTATTGTTGTGCCCAAGAAACTGGTAAACATCGTGGTAAAGTAAGCGGCGGTAAAAAACCCAATAGGATGAATAGAGAATGGAGTGAGAATATGTGTCAGCACGGCGTGCATAAGGAGACTGTTTCGACCGGAAAGGCTCCTGCGGCTATCGGGCCTTACTCACAGGCAGTAAGGGTTGGAGGGATGGTTTATACATCCGGTCAGATTCCTTTAGACCCGGCAACAGGGCAGGTAGTGGCCGGAGATATCAGGGTTCAGACCGAAAGGGTTCTCGATAATCTTGCAGCACTCCTTGAAGAGGCCGGAAGCAGTCTTGATAATGTAGTTAAGACAACGGTGTTTATAAAGGATATGAACCGGTTTTCAGAAATGAATGAGGTGTATGGGAGGTACTTCAAAGACCAACCTCCTGCACGCTCATGTGTAGAAGTATCCCGCCTTCCTAAAGATGTAGAGGTAGAAATAGAAGCCATAGCAATTATGCATGACTAAGAGCGCGGAAGCGCTTTTAGTCTTCTTTTAAGAGCCTTTCAATTTTCGTTAGATTGGATTTGCGTTTTTTTCTGCGGCGTTTGGTTTTCGCATAAAGAACCAGTATTAAGAATAATACCAGAAGAACCAGAGCAATGTTACGCAAAACTATAAGAGTGGACCATGCAACCTCTTTTATTGTTGTCGATGTCAGGGGCCTTGCCTCTATGCCTGATGCGGCAATCAGATTGGTTTTTCCCACTAACACTCCATTTACAAGGAACTCCATATGCCCTACTACCTTATCCTGATTGATGGGCGCTTCCAGGGGAGAGTTTATTATCTTGTTTACGGTGTATGTTTCAGATGGATTATTTGAAAGAATAAATTGTACATCATCCTGTGCAAGAATCTTGAGGGTAGTATTCTTCGGAGAGTTTGCAACAGGTGTCTCTTCTATTTCCTGACCCGCCTTAACAGGGCATTCTATGTGATAATTATTGAATACATACTCGAAGAGTCTGGTTGAATCACTGTAGGTTTGCATTGTGCCGTTTTGGTTCTGAGCATTCATGCATACTGCAATAAGTTCCATCCCGTCTTTGAGTGCTCCTGCAATGAGGGTGTGATTGGCTTTTGTAGTATAGCCTGTTTTTATACCTATTGCGTAAGGGTAGTAATAGCCCTTTGTTCCCGGCAGATGAGTTTCTCTTATTAGCCTGTTGCTGTTGAGGCAATACCTGTCATCCTTGGTGTATTTGTTTGTATTGGGAATCTTATACAGGGTGGTAAACACAATCTCTCTGAATTTCGGGATTGTCATTGCCTGTCTTGCTATAAGAGACATATCAAATGCAGTTGTGTAGTGATTGTCTTTATGAAGGCCGTTAGGGGTCACGAAATTGGTGTTCAGGGTACCCAGTTCTTTTGCCCGGGCATTCATCATGACAGCAAATCCTTCTATTGAACCGCCGACATGCTCGGCCAATACATTGGCCGCTTCATTTGCCGAGCTCAGCATAAGGGCATACAGAAGGTGCTCTACTGTAAGTGTTTCCCCAGGCTGAATACCTATATTGTTACTCCCATACTCAATTTCGAATACAGCTCTTTTGCTGGCTTCAACTTCCTCATCCAGCCTGCAGTTTTCCAGGACAAGAAGAGCGGTCATAACCTTGGTTATGCTGGCAGGAAATAATCTGTCCTTGCTGTTTTTTTCATATATAATCTGGCCGGTTTTTGAATCTATAAGGATTACAGACGGAGAATCGGTTTTTGGGAAGTCTTCCTGAGCAAGTGCTTGACTATTGGAGTATAGAATAAGAAACATGAATACAACTATTGTAAGTACCTTGTGCATTGTTAGCCTCCGTGCGTTGGTGAAGAATATATGTGGTAAACAAGAACCTATTTTAAAAAGTTTAATTTAATGATATAATAAGAGTATAACAAAATTTTAGCTAAAAATATACACATTATATGAAAATAGGTATTAAGTGATGAATATATTAATTGTTGATGACTCGAGGTTTTTGCGTACTATCCTGAAGAATATGCTGACCGGCATGGGGTTTACAGAGACATTTGAGGCTGCAAATGGTTTGGAAGCCGTGAGAAAGGCTCATATCCTTCAACCAGACTTGATATTTATGAATCTTATAATGCCTGAAATGGATGGATATGAAGCTTCCAAGCATATTCTAAAAAACTTTAAGACTAAAATAGTAATCATGTCTTCCAATAATTTCTCCGATACTCCGCTTAAAGATTCAGATATTGGTGTTCATGCCTATATTCCAATACCGTTTACCAATAGTGCGATTAAAAAGGTTTTGAGCAAAAGAAAATAGCAAAGCGAAGATTATACTTCGGATTCCCAGGTTACTTGTTGTAAAGTGCATGATTTTACTCCTGAAAAGCATTATACTGCCGTTCAGAGTAAAAATCGTGCTTTTTGCTTTTTTTTATGCTTTTGTATTTTATTAATTGTAAAATTATATAAATGAACAATTTAAGATTAAAGAGTGTAGAGACAGCACGCGTGTAAAAAGTAACGGAGGAACTAAAATGTTTAATATGAACCGAAAGAACCTGATAATTATTGGAGGTATTCTAGCCCTCGTTGTTGCAGCATGTGGGTACAGTATTGTTAAAAAAAGTATGGCCGGTCAGGTTGTCTTTGACAATGAAAGTAATGTCAGTAAATATCCCCAAAATAACGCCGGTGAAGTTAATAAACCTGAAGAGGATGGCAAGGCACGCGAATCGAAAGAGATTCTCGTGCATGTGATTGGACAGGTTAGAAAACCCGGACTGGTCAGAATACCTGAAGGGAGCAGAATATCAGATGCCATAGAAGCGGCAGGAGGAGCACTGGAGGATGCAGACCTTGAAGTTGTCAATATTGCATATAAACTGCCGGATGGAAAACAGGTATATATACCTTCGAAGGACGAAAGACCTTCCGACATAAGTGGAGAGGAGGTTAAAAGCAGGTCTGTCGAAGCTTCATCAGTAAAAGGCAGTGGAAGTACGGCAGGGACATTGACTAGAAAACCTCAACCAGGAGTTCAGCCTGATGTGCTGCCTCCCCGAAAAGCACTTGCTGATTCTTCTGGAGTAGTTGGAGAAAGCAATGGTCAAACTGAAGACGGGGAAAAGGGGAATACACCGGTAAATATAAATACTGCAAGCCTCGAACAGCTTGACAAGCTTCCCGGCATTGGCCCTTCAACGGCTCAGAAAATTATTGACTATAGAATTAAAAACGGTTTGTTCAAAGTCCCGCAGGATATTATGAAGGTGAATGGAATTGGCGATGCAAAGTATGAGAAGATAAAAGACAGGATTACTGTCTGACCTTTTGTAATATACCAGGGAAAACAAATTAGCTGCTCATGAGGACTGCGAGATCAGAGCAGTTGGGCTTTTGCTCAATAGAATTTTCCACAAAATTTGAATAGCATCGGAAAGAAGCTTACAGGGTAAATGAATTAACAGCTCATAAGTCTCCAGAATCCAGATAAACTAGATGCTTGTTATACTAAATTTCAGACCGGAATTAATTCGCCATCGTGGCTTAATAATTCCTAGAATTGACGTCCTGTCAATTCTTCCTGAAATTTATGTATAACTTCGCATAGTTCATCAAGGATTTCTCCGCAAACTTATTCACCAGTTAATTCATTTCCCCTGTAACTAGAAGTAACATAGAAGTAGGTCCACGCCTTAGCTGGGTTCAAGTCCCAGCCATAGGGATATTTAACGTTTCAGCGACCAACAGGCTGAGGAGAAGAAAGTAAAGAATATAGACGGCCGGAGTGGAGTAATGGGCTCTGTGCTTTCTGATTCTAAATACCCCGCATGCTCCGGTATGGTTTAACAGCAGCGTGAACAAGAATCCAAACACGAGGACTACCACAGTCAATAATGGTGAGAAGGTTAGAGTTAAAGCTGATAAAATCAAGAGTGCAGCATGTATTATGCACCCCTCGCTCATCACTGAAAGCAGAAGGCTGAAAGAACCTTTTTTTGTTCCGAATATTTTACCGGATATGTAAAAAAGTCCTGCAAGCATAAAGAACTGGATAAATATGAAAATAAAAATCTTAATGAAAACTTCTACAAAAGGTATCTGGGGTGCATAGGTGTAAACATTCAGATAACCGCCCATGCCAAGTATCCTATTGATAAAGGGGAGCCATTCGGGACAACAGCATGTAATGCGATATACCAGTGCAATAAAAAATATTCCCGCTGAGGCTGCCTGAACCCCTGTAAGAAGTAAGCCTCTCCAGTACCTGCCGATTGGAGGGCAGGAGTTTTTACTGTATATACAACTGCAAACCTTTTCACCATCTAAGGGTTTTCCGCATATCCCGCATGCTTTGTCCATACGTTTGACTCCTCCTGAATAGATGGAATTACTCGGGTTTTTAGCCCAATCCTTGTTCGGCAGGGTTCATAAGTGGTTACTTAATAATTCTACTCTCACCAAGCCGGTGATAGACCAATTTTATTAACTGCAGGCCTGCCGGCAATAGTGTAGAAAGCTTATGGGTGGGAAATGATGGGATATAAGTTGTTGTATTGCAGCGGGTTATAAGACCTGGTAACAAATTTTATATATACAATTTAGTTAGCATTTAATAAAAAATGGACAATATATAGATGTATTATCATATTTTTCATTTGATTTGAAATTTGCAATTGAAAAAGGGGTTTTATAAAATCGTACAAAAGGATAGAAATTATGTATAGACACAACATTTAGTTTATAATATAATATAGACAACTAAATATTGTT
>JAWLGL010000088.1:0-7924 GCA_041685035.1 Clostridia bacterium | reverse complement strand
GGAGCCATGCCCGGCAGGATACTTGCCGCTATGAAACCGGCGGGGTCCAGGAATCCTTTAATACTCCTCGATGAGATTGACACGATGAGCCATGATTTCAGGGGAGACCCTGCATCCGCCATGCTGGAGGTTCTTGACGGTGAACAGAACTATGCATTCAGGGATCACTACCTTGAGCTTGCGTTTGATTTGTCCGATGTACTGTTCCTGACAACAGCCAATAATCTGGATACTATACCCAAACCTCTGCTTGACAGGATGGAGATAATAAATCTTTCAAGTTATACCGAGGAGGAGAAGGTAAACATCTGTCTGAAATACCTTGTACCCAAACAGTTGGAGAAGCATGGTCTCAAGGCTAGACAGCTTAATATAACTGAGGGAGCGGTAAGACAGGCTATTAATTGCTATACCAGGGAATCGGGTGTCAGGAATCTAGAAAGAGAAATGGCCACCATTTGCAGAAGAGCTGCAAAGAAGCTGGTTTCTGAGAACAGAAAATCAATTAAGGTTACGGAAAATAATATATCTCAGTACCTTGGGATACCGAAATACAGGTATGATAGAGCCAATGAAAATGATGAAGTGGGTATTGCGACCGGTTTGGCATGGACACCGGTAGGTGGAGATGTGCTCTATATCGAAGTAACACTAATGAGCGGCAGCGGCAAACTTGAACTTACAGGCCATCTGGGTGATGTAATGAAGGAATCTGCAAAGGCCGGATTAAGCTATATCAGGTCCAAGGTGGATGCATTAGGAATAGACAAGGATTTCCACAATAAACTTGATATACATATTCACGTGCCTGAAGGAGCCATACCAAAAGATGGTCCGTCGGCCGGAATAACCATTGCCACTTCTATAATATCGGCATTAACAGGGAGTCCTGTCCGCAAGGATGTGGCTATGACCGGAGAAATTACTCTAAGGGGAAGGGTTCTACCTATAGGAGGACTTAAAGAGAAAGTAATAGCAGCTCACAGGGCAGGAATAAAAACAGTTGTTATACCTGCTGAAAACAAGAAGGATGTTGACGATATACCCGAAACCGTCAGGGCGCATATGAAGTTCGTATATGCATCAACAATAGATACAGTCATCAAGACTGCTCTGACAAGGCAAATTCCCAAACGATGCGACTCTTCACCCAAAGAGGTTCTGGCTCAAGAAGAAGCTGCTGCAAGTGTTGCAGAGGTTACTCCCGATACAGAAGCATCAAGGGTGGTTATACCTCCGGTAGTTGAACAGTAAGTTTTCCAGAGGCTCCTCAAGGAGCCTCTGATAGCTTGCAATCAATTATATCTACACAGTATAATTATCCCTAGAGTAATAAACAGGGAGGGATAAAAGTGCCGGAGAAGTATTTTATTGGCGATATAGTAGAGTTAAAGAAGCCCCATCCATGTGGAAATAAACAATGGGAAATTGCCCGTACCGGTATGGATTTCCGTATAAAGTGCATAGGATGTGGACATCAGGTCCTTATATCAAGGCCGAATTTCGAAAAGAGTGTAAAAAAGATTATCAAATCTCAAATTCCATAAGGAGGTTTTAATTGTGAAAAAGTACATAAAGATAGCTCAAGCGGCAATGATGGCTATAATGGCCGTAGCATTACTTTCAGGTTGTACAAGTTCCTCAGGCCGCGACCTTGCACAGGCACTTGCAAAGCAGGCTGATTACAAGTCTTATAACTCAAACAGTGAGGTCAAGGTTAATGTAAAGCTCAACAATTTTCCGGATGATGGGAATGTCCAACTGATGGGTGATTTACTAAGCAATATCAGCATAAATACCACCGGAACCTACAGTTCGCCAGCTTCCCAGAAAGCAGCAGGAACATTGAAGTGGAACGGTCTCTCTGCTGATTTTGAGGCCTACAGCAAGGATGATACTCTATGGTTTAAATACCCGCTTCTTTCAAAATATCTTCACATTGACTTAATGAAGCTTAATGGCTTTGACAGTAAGGAAAAATATATGCAGTATCAGGAGAAACTGCCTGCCTTAGCATCAGACTTTGCAAAGAAGTTTATTCTTGACTATAATTTTGGCCTTAAAAATATAAAGAGTAACGGGACTGTATCTATAGAAACTCTGGACGGCACGAAGAGTGCAAGGGAAATTGAACTTAATCTATCCGATTCTG
The DNA here is from genome assembly GCA_041685035.1 of Clostridia bacterium. Lineage (GTDB taxonomy): Bacteria > Bacillota > Clostridia > Acetivibrionales > UBA4821 > JAWLCD01. Next base: position 5,772 of record JAWLGL010000088.1, on the reverse strand, counting down.
ATTTTAAAGAGTTCTTAGAATATGGACTGACAGAACTGTTTGGAAGTGAGGATTTCAGAAGCTTCATAATTAACGTTGTAGAACTTGTTGATGAAAAAGCAGTTGATGATGAACTCAAACAGGAAATTGTAGAAGCTCTGGATACCATGCGAGATGGAGTTGACGGCGGTTTTGATAATGCCATGCAGTATGTGGAGTTGGATAAGGAAGGTTTCAAGGCTAAATTCTATATAGACAACAGCGGTAATATCATAAGGAATGATATGAATTTAACTCTTAGAATTACTGCTCCCGACAGCGGCCTTACCAGCCTTGAGTATGATTCCGAAAACAGCCAGAGCGTAGATATAAGGCTGAGTTTAAAGAATGATTTTTGGGATATTAATAAGAATCTTCAAATAACCTATCCTGAGTTCGATGATACGAATGTCATAAAGATTGAAGACTATGGAAACAGCAGTTTATCCATCAAGAATATGCTTGAAAGCTATAGGGAGCAGAAGAAAAGTGAGCTCATATCCAGGTTTTATCTGGATATGACCTTCGCTCAGGTACGAGGAAGCTATGAGATGCTTAATCAGCCTTGCTACTTTGAAAAGAACAGCTTTTATGTACCGGCCAGAAATATTGCAGATGCCCTTGGAGTCAAGCTGAAGTATGATGGGAAATCAGTTACGTTCTATGATGCTGAACAAAGCCTTATACTTTATGTGAATTCGTCCAAGGCAAATCTGAATGGGAGGCAGGTAAAAAACAACCTCGTTTCCAAGGTGAAAGAGGGTACTGCAATGGTTCCGCTCAGGCTTGTCTCCGAAGCTTTCGGGGCAAAGATTAAGTGGGATGAGTTCAGTGAGGCGGTTATAGTTGAGGCTCAGAAGTAATCGGAAAAATTTGAGGCTGTAAACCCCGTAGGGAATCCCTACGGGGTTTGTTGTTAAATACAGGTACACTTTTATTCCCGTTAACATAATATAAATAAAAAAAGTAAGGAGAGTTCATATGTTTTGTTACACTGTTGTATCGGGAATAAGGTGTGTACTCCAGGAACTGGCCATGTGGTCCGACATAAGCAGTGAGCATCCTGTTTTTCTACAAACAGTAGCCAGGCTTACAAATAAGAATTTAAGTGCTGATATAGTTGCCGAGCTGAACGAGGTAAGAAGACAGTTTGTGGAACTACAGAGAGAAGCCGGCATGCTGCTTGAGGAAATGCCTGGAATGAGGATGGATGCAATGGCCCAGCAGCCTGGGGTTCAGCAGTTAATCAGTCCTGAGGATATAGTGCCGCCGGGAGCACCTGATTCCAGTTCACTTTATGAGCCCATTATATTTCCACCCAGTTTACATCAGGCTGATGGCCAGATGGATCAGACTCAGGTGATGCATGCATTTTCCAGAAGGGTTTTAAGCCTGATAGACCGCTTCCTGAGGTATGACAGGAGATTCCTGGATTTATTGAGAAGAGTAAGACAGTATGGAAGAGAGGATAGGGTATGGCAGACACTGCTGACACACTTTATCCAGGAGCAGGAGTATATGTTAAGACTAATGAGAACACTACGGTCGCAGATAAGGTAAAAGGAGGGAGCATCCCTCCTTTTCCAATCCGCAATATCATTTTACTATTTGCTGCACAAGTTAAATTATTCTGGATAATCGACAAAATTTTTTCATGCTGATATAATTAATATAAATATATTTGATATTTTTATATTGGAGAGGGTCTTATGGATAGAGACGGTCGGGGAAAATCTGCAGCCAGGTCAACAAGTGAGATGAATAGGGGCAGAGGTTCAAGCAGGCCAGAGATTAGGGACAAGAAGCCCTCCGGTCGCCCAGCTCAAAAAACTTCGAATACCCCAACCCGCAGCAGCAGCCCGGCAAGAAAAAAGGCCAGGAAGAGAAAGCTTAAACTGAGAACCAGGGGGAAGGTTACCCTTACCGCCATAGGGCTTTCAATATTGGCCACACTGGGACTTGGTGATAACCATTCCAAGGCGTCACCCAATTTCGCTCCTGAGAAGGGCCTGGAATCTGGTGAACGATATTCACAAGAGGATATGGGAAAAACCAGAATTGAACCTGTTAAGGTGAGCCGAGGTGAGCAGAAATATGGCCTCAGCAAAGCTGATATAGAAAGGTCGGTACTTCTGGTTGGCGCTTTTGAAGGCCGTGACTTATACCAGAGCCTATCCGGAAATTTTGATGGTCAGGGTATTTCTATGGGGTTGTTCCAGTGGAACCTTGGTTCAAGCACGCTTCAGCCGCTGCTAAAAGAATTTGTTAATATGCATAAGGATGACGGCATGCTTGACAGAGTATTTGGCCAGAACAAAAATGAGCTTTTAAACATGCTTTATAATTATGACAAGAACCAGCAGGTTGCATGGGGTGAGAAGATCACCAACCCCGGTAACAGGACAAAGCTTATGGGACCATGGGATACTGCGTTCAGAGAATTATGCTCACAGCGTGATTTTATAGAGATACAAAAGAAGGCAACAAGGGAATATGTCAATAACGCTTTTGAAATAATGGACAAGTACGGTCTGGAAACCAGAACAGGCTTTGTATTTGCACTGGATATCGCTGTACAGAACGGACACGGGATTTTGCACGCACATAGTGAAATCAATGAAAGGTTCAGGAGCATGGAAGACAGCCTGGGCAGGAAGCTCACTCAAAAAGAAAAGAGACGTATCGTTGCCGAAGAAGTAGTTGAACGCTCCAATCCTGAATGGAGAGACAATGTTGAGCGGAGAAAAATGGCTCTTGCAGAAGGAGAAGGGGTAATTCACGGCGTGAGCTTCCGTATAGGTGATTAGGTGAAGAACTACATAAATTGCTTATTTTTTTTCATATTCGGTTGAAATCTTGCCGCTTCGCACCAAAATTTGGTTGTAGAGGCCATACCACCTTTGAATTCCATTCTCCAGCCTGAAGTAATGGAATATATAAGGTATAAGAAGCACCAGAAACAGCATAGTCAGAGGTAGAAGCTCCATCAATCCGTATATGATTATGGACAATATGGATATCAGAGAAAAAAGCCCGAAGAAAAGTGTAACCAGCAGGTGAATAAGCCTTTCATGCTGGATGAAACCAATCTGTCTAAGGTGAAACTCCTGTAAATTCTTCCAATCAATGCCCTCTTCACTGGATGCAAGGGCATTGTTTATAAAGTTTTCATGGCGCTTTAAGTAATCATACATGCCAATCACCCCTGAAGGTATTATACTTTTTTGCTGTATAGTATTCAATAATTGTATTATCTGAATATGTCTATTTTTTCTGTTTGCCTTGGTGGTTATCCTGGCATTTTGTGAACACATATATGAAGATAGCCTCCAGGAGACTCCGGAAGCACAAGAATACTTTGCAGAGCTAAAGACCCAGGCGGAAGAGTGGACTAAAAGAATAGACTTTCCAAATTATTTCACGAACCTCAGAACCGACCCGGCAAAATGGTGGCTATATCTGGAGCAAATATAGTAAATTCTATCTTCAAAATCGGGACAACATTGGTCTTTCTATATATAATAAGAAATTAGAGGCAAGTCGCAAGCATATCAACCGCTTGCGACTTGCTTGCTGACTATTTCTTCATTATTGGAACCTGCAATTCTGTGAGCCAATCATTTTCATCTTCTTTGTTCCAAATGCCATCAATGTAGGACTCTCTAGGGTTATCACTAGGAGTATATCCGTTATCGGCAATCCATTTAAAGAGGTGCGCATAGGCGTTGCCAAGTGTATTGTAAGGGCCTTTGTGGAGAACACAAGCAGCAGTCGGTACCCTATCAATCTTTTTGAATTTAATTGTATCAGTATCATTACCAATAGAAGTTACCGCTTCACAATATTCCACATCAATATCCTTATCTTTGTATTCGCCATCATGATAAATGACGAAGCAATATTCCGGTACGGCACATTTTAAGCCAGGGTTAGCTTTTGCAACTTCTTCCCCAATCTGTGGAATAATCTTAAAATAGTAATCATAATTTGGTATTATCATTCGTTTAGAATAAACTATAACTTCCGGAAGTTCTTTTAATACAACTTCATAATTCATATTGAAATCCTCCTTCATCTTTTCAAGGTAATGCGTAATTTGAGCTAGCTGCTGCCGGTTTTTCTCAATCTCTGATTGAAGTTCTCTTTTCCGGACTTCAAAGATTCCGGCAATATTTCGGCCGTTTAATATCGCCGATATTTCATCGATTGAAAAACCTATCTGCCGCAAAGCTATAATTTTATGCAGTGCCGGCAGCTGCCCGGAAGTGTAATACCGATAGCCGGTTTCTTCATCCACAAAGGCAGGTTTGAGCAACCCGGTTTCATCATAGTACCTTAGAGTTTTAACCGTTACCTTATTGATTTTTGAAAACAATCCTATACGATACATAACGCTCTCTCCCATACGCATTTCTTGTTTATGATTTCAATATAAAGCCTCCCCTAACAGGAGAGTCAAGAAATATTTAATAAATTTTACCACGATTTCTATGTAAAAAGAAACTACTCATAAGCATGAGATGGGAAAGAAAAGCCGCAGGAAATTGGTATAATCGTAAGATTATTTCCTGATGGGATACTGTGCGTGGATACGCCATTTTAAAGCACTTGTACATTCATATCTTCTTTAACCAACTTATAACAATATATCTCACTTTGTTATGATAAAATTAAAGTGTAAACTATTCGTGATTCCACGAGTAATGACAGGAGCGGCACTAATGAAGCGATTATTTTTGACATTCACTTTGATAGCTGTATTGGCCGGTGTTTTTTCATTACCGGCTTTGGCTCAAGAGCAGCAGGAAATTCCGGTGAGGATTGATGGACTAAAGGTTACCTTTGATGTACAACCTGTTATACGGAATGGTCGGACGTTGGTTCCTTTCCGAGCTATTGCCGAGGCATTAAATGTTAAGGTTAATTGGGATAGTACTACCCAAACCGTAAGTGCTGAAGACGGAAAAACTACCATCAGGCTCCAGATTGGAAACAAGATTGCCTACCGTAACCAAAGCACTATCATCCTGGAAGTTCCTCCACAGTTTCTTAACGGCAGGACACTGATTCCGCTCCGTTTCTTCAGTGAAGCCTTCAATTGCAAAGTAGAATGGAACAGTTCGAATAACGAAGTAATGATTACATCTCCGCATAAGGATATGACTGTTGCGGGCTTTTACGCTCTTGGAGACAGTAACACAAGCAGCTGGACCAATCTGTTTGGCAAAGCCTATCCCGAACATACATTGGGTAATACCGATGTTGTTAATGAGCTTGCACTTGGCTGGTATGCAGTAGATGCAGAGGGGAATCTGCTTACCCGCAGCAGAACAGGTTGGCAGAGGCCTTCTGGTTGGGAATCTGTCCTGTCCGCTGCGGGAGGATACGGTATAAGAACTGAGATGGTAGTACACGAGGTAAATAGAGAGAGTATGTTGAATAAGCTGTTGGAAAACGATGAGGCAGTTAAACATGCGGTAGAAGGGATAACAGCAGAAGCTGCACAGTATTACTCAGGGGTGAATTTGAACCTGGAGGGGCTTGGGCTAAGTGAGACCGGTGAACAATTAATGCAGGTACAGAATAGTTTCACAAGACTGGCAGCTCAATTGGCAGAGTCTTTACACAGCAGAGGACTTACCCTTACGCTGACAATACATGCACCAAACAGCGCCTATAAGGGTTATGACTATACAGCACTTGGACGCGCTGCCGACATAATTATTATAATGGCGTATGACTACGGCGCGAAAC
>JAWLGL010000087.1:6919-7991 GCA_041685035.1 Clostridia bacterium | reverse complement strand
CACTGCTCTTGGAGTGGAGTTATGCGTTTAAATCGGACATTGATAAAAATGCAGTAGGAAACAGGTATCTGGTGTTTTACGAAATGAGAGCGGCCTAATGAATTATTTAATGAATGACAGAATGCTTTAGAGTGATGTATAGAAATAAAACAGGTTTGACACAATAACTTATATTTGATATACATATGTTATTGAAGATTGGGTTGGTATCGAAAGAAGATACTTGCTTACAGTAGAAAAAAGTATTATTTTGTGCTATAATTAATTTGGGTAATTCATTACAGGAAGGAGAGGTTAAGTATGGCTGAACAAACCAAGGCCAAGGATGGTAACGTTGGCAGCATTAGGATAGCTAATGAGGTGGTTGCGATAATTGCTGGTTTGGCTGCAACCGAAGTTACCGGAGTTGCAGGCATGAGCGGCGGTCTTGCAGGCGATATAGTTGAGATTCTTAGAGGCAAGAACCTTTCCAAGGGAGTAAAAGTTGAAGTAGGCGAAAAAGAAACTGCTGTAGATTTATTTATCATAGTAGAGTATGGAGTCAGAATCCCTGATATCGCATGGGAGATTCAGAACAAGGTTAAGAAGGCTGTCGAGACCATGACAGGACTTAATGTTGTCGAAGTTAATATCAATGTTCAGGCAGTGAACATTGAAAGGGAAACAAAGAAAGAGGATAAAGAAAAGGAAGAGGATGTTCACAGGGTTAAATAGGCCTGAATACGGACTTGTTGTTCGGAGAAAAATGTATTAACCTTTTAGTATGTAAAAATATTTTGATTCATACCCTTTTTTAAAAGGGTTTATTTTTTTCTGAAAATAAAATATAATGTTTTTTGAATAAGAGATTGTTCTGAAGCAGCTTAAATAAAAAAAATTTAAGAAACGGGGGAAACGGTGTGAGATTATTTGGAAGATTGATGTTATCATTCTATGCATTTCTTATTGCTCTATTATCAATAGCAGGTCTTGTTCTGGCTTTCCTGATTTGGATGGGTACTATTCCTTATCAAACTGTTGCCGAGCAGACTCAGGTGCTCTTCTCATATGAGTGGATGCTGCCGGTTGCTAT
>JAWLGL010000087.1:0-6909 GCA_041685035.1 Clostridia bacterium | reverse complement strand
CTATGGTAACTACCTTAATACTTTTTATTATCAGTCTTAGATTTATATTCATTGGAGCAGGGAGCAGGCAGGAGAGGAGCCCGGTTACCAGGGATGCCTCAGGTGGAGAAATTGCAATTTCGTTGGACACATTTGAGAGCATTGCTCTATCTACCTTGAGAAAGATTCCTGAAGCAAAAGATTTCTCAGCAAAAGTCAGAAAGGTAAATGACGGTGTTACAGTGTCGATAAACCTGTCTGTTGTTCAAGATGTAAATATTCCTGACCTGGCTGAGGATATTCAGGCTAAAACCATTGAAGCTACTGAGAAAATGACAGGAGTAAAGGTACTAAATGTACGTGTGAAGATAGACAATATTGCCGGTTTCAAGAACAAACTGGAGTAGCTCCCTGGAGGTGAATTATTTGAACAAGGAGAAAATACTTGAGTTCTATAACAATTACAAGGGGGAAGTTATAGGTGCAGGAATAGGTTTGCTTGTTGCTTTATGTATCTTGTTTCTGGGTATAATAAAAATATTGTTCATAGCCGCCTGCACATTTTTAGGCTATTATGTAGGCAAAAGAATTTACAAAGATAGAAACTATCTTAGAAATACAATGGACAGGGTTTTGAGGTTTTTTAACATCTAATGTTAACGGAATCCAGGTGCACATATAAGTCAGAGACGAGGTAGTCCACCAAGTCTCATGTAGATTCCTATTTAACAGGATATCTGGGAGGAAAGGTAATGAGCCGGAGGACAGCAAGAGAACATGCGTTTAAACTATTGTTTCAACTCGAAATTCAGAAGGAAGGCCGTGAAGAACAAATTCAAAGTTTTCTGGAAGACAATGATATAGCCGAAAAAGACAGGGATTATATACTTGATATAGTTGAAGGTACAGCTGAACGTGTTGGCGAAATTGATAAGGATATCAGCAAGTATCTAAAAGGCTGGAAGATTAACAGAATTTCAAAAGTGGATTTATCAGTATTAAGATTGGCTATATACGAAATTTTGGAGAGAAACGATATACCTGAGAATGTTTCTATTAACGAAGCAGTAGAAATTGCAAAAAAATACAGTGGTGAAGAATCCGGCGCCTTTGTAAACGGTGTGCTTGGAAGGTTCGTAAAGGCACGATGCGTTCCAGGCAAAGCAAATGAAACCGAATAATAGAGCGACATTGAATTTCAGAGGACAGTTCTGAGACTTACCCGGAATTAGGGATGATTGGTTTAGAGGTAAAAGAAATGAAAGTTTTGCAGGTATCCCAGGTAAACAGATATATAAAGGAACTCATATCAAGGGATTTTCTCCTGAGCAGCTTGTGGATTAGGGGGGAAATATCCAATTTTAAGAACCACTCGTCGGGCCATATGTACTTTACAATCAAAGATGAAACAAGTATTTTAAGATGCGTAATGTTTAGGACTTATTGTTCAAGTCTGCGGTTTCTTCCCTCAAATGGAATGAAAGTAATAATACGTGGTAGTGTAAGTATTTTCGAGAGAGATGGTCAGTACCAACTTTATTGTGAAGAAATGCAGCCTGATGGATTGGGAGCACTCTATGCGGCATTTGAGCAGCTCAAAGAGAAACTTAGAGCGGAAGGCTTGTTTGACCCGGGTATTAAAAAGAGGCTGCCATCATTTCCTGATAAGATAGGTGTTGTTACTTCATGCACAGGAGCAGTAATCAGAGATATTATTAACGTATCCCTCCGGAGATTTCCGAATGCCAATATAGTTCTATTTCCAGTATCAGTTCAAGGAAACTCTTCAGCCCGGGAGATTGCCCATGCACTTGAGGTCTTTAACCAAAAAAAGCTTGTGGATGTAATTATACTTGCAAGAGGTGGAGGTTCACTGGAGGAATTGTGGGCCTTTAACGAGGAGACGGTTGCAAGGGCAATATACAAGTCTGAAATTCCCGTAGTATCAGCCGTAGGCCATGAGACTGACTATACAATTGCAGATATGGCAGCGGATTTAAGGGCTCCAACACCTTCTGCGGCGGCTGAACTGGTGGTGCCAGACACAAGGGAATTAAAGTGGAAAATCGAGTCGATAAGAAAGGGAATGATTTTAGCGGTTCAATCCCGAATATCGAACTGCAGGGCAGGATTGGAAAAAATTCATAACTCAATGATTTTTAGGCAGCCGTACGAGAAAGTATATCAACTGAGAATGCTCATGGATTTGAATCATAAGTATATTCTAAAGAATATGGCTTTAAGGATAAAAGACCAGCGTGATAAGCTTATAAGCCTGACGGTGCATCTTAATTCACTAAGTCCATTGGCAGTTTTAGCCAGAGGTTACTGTATTGCAACCGACCAAAGTTCCGGAAAAGTGATAAAGTCAGTAAATCAGGTTTGCAGGAATGGGCAGCTGGACATTAAATTTGCTGATGGTAAGGCTGCTTGTAAGGTTGTATATATAAAGGGAGGATAACATGAATTTTGAGGAAGCCTTAAAGAAACTTGAGAAGATTGTTGAAGAGCTAGAAGCCGGGGAACTTACCCTGGATGAATCCCTGAAAAAGTTCAAGGATGGTATTGAACTTACATCATTTTGTAACAAGAAGCTGGATGATGCAGAGAAAAAAATATCTATTCTTGTAGAAGATAGTGAGGGTAGAATCAGTGAGAAGCCATTCAAATCAAATGGAGAGGAACCAGTTGAATAGCGTGCTTTCCAGGATAGATGATTATGTTGAGCTTATCAATGCAAGGCTAAGCATTTGTGTCGGTGAAAGAGAAGTACCTGAGGGAAAAATATATCAGGCCATGCGATACAGCCTGCTGGCGGGAGGGAAGAGGATAAGGCCGGTACTTACCCTGTCTATAAGTGACATGTTTGGAGGAGATATTAAAGCCTCTCTACCCTTTGCATGTGCAATTGAAATGATTCATACATATTCATTAATTCATGATGACCTTCCTGCACTGGACAATGACGATTACAGGAGGGGAAGAAAAACGAGCCACAAGGTATTTGGCGAGAATATAGCCATACTGGCGGGTGATGCGCTGCTTAACAAGGCTTTTGAAATAATGATTGATACACTGATGCCGGATGATAAATTGACATACAAAATAAGAGCTATGCGGGAAGTTGCTTCTGCCAGCGGTACCGACGGTATGATAGGAGGACAGGTGGTTGACCTTGAAAGTGAAGGCTTAAAGGTTGACCGGGAAACCCTCAAATATATGCATATGAAGAAGACCGGCTGTCTTATTCAGGCATCGGCTAAAGCAGGTGCAATAATAGCCGGTACGGGAGAACAGGATTTAAATCGTATAGACAGTTATGCTAGAAATCTTGGGTTGGCTTTTCAGATAAAAGACGATATTCTAGCCGAAGTGGGTGATGAAGGCAGACTGGGTAAGAGCGTGGGCAACGATAGAAAGAATCATAAATCAACCTATGTGACCATACTTGGCTTGGATGAAGCCCGGAGACTGCTTGACTTAACCACCAGGAATGCTATAGAATCATTAAATAGTTACGGAAAAAAGGCAGATTTTCTCGTTGGCCTGGCAGAACACTTGCTAAAGAGGCAATACTAGGGGGAAGAAAGTGGGCTCATTTTTTGATGTCTTCAGTAATCAGGTAATTTTAGTTCCGGGATTTGCATGGTTGGTTACCCAGGTTGCAAAGGTTATCTATGACTTGGAGAAGTATAAGAAGATTGATATAAGAAGGTTTGTAGGCTCGGGTGGTATGCCGAGTTCACATGCTGCGTTTGTAACATCGCTGGCTACAGTTGTGGGCTTGAAGTCTGGCTGGGGCTCACCGGAATTCGGCATTGCTTTTGCTCTTGCAATTATAGTAATGTATGATGCTACGGGTGTTAGAAGGGCTGCAGGCAAGCAGGCGCAGGTTTTAAACAGACTGATTGAAGAGTCACAAACCAGTGGAAAACTGACCAATCTTGATATAAAGCTCAAGGAGTTGATAGGCCATACGCCGGTCGAAGTGCTGGTTGGGGGTATGATAGGAATACTTTTTGGTATCCTGTTTTCATAAAGCTTACTGATAATAATTCTTATAGGTATAAATATTATTAAAAGGATTTAGAAGGGAAAGAGAAAACATGAGTAAGATTCTTCCATTAATTGACAACCCATCTCATATCAAGGGGCTTACTGATGAACAACTGGACCAACTCAGCAGGGAACTGAGGGAATTTCTGATTTCATCGGTTTCAAAGACAGGGGGGCATCTTGCATCTAACCTTGGTGTTATAGAGTTGACCATTGCCCTGCACCTTGTATTTAACACGCCTTACGATAAGATTATATGGGATGTTGGCCACCAGTCGTATGTACATAAAATTCTTACAGGCAGAAAGGATAAGTTTGATACGTTAAGACAATTGAACGGTATCAGCGGGTTTCCTAAAGTAAACGAAAGTACGCATGACTGTTTTGATACAGGACACAGCAGTACATCTGTCTCTGCTGCACTTGGAATGGCAAGGGCAAGGGACTTAAGAAACGAAAAGAACTCGGTAGTAGCTATTATCGGAGACGGGGCACTAACCGGAGGTATGGCCTTTGAAGCATTGAACGATGCTGGAAGGTCTCCGAACGATTTAATTGTGGTGCTTAATGACAACGAAATGTCTATTGATAAGAATGTAGGAGGCCTGTCCAGTTGTTTGAACAGGATAAGAACCCAGCCAATCTATTTTAAAGTCAAGAGAGACCTTGACCTCCTTCTCAAGAAAATACCTGCAATTGGGCCCAAGGTTACAAAGACCATCGACAAGGCTAGGGGGACTATCAAGTACATGATGCTGCCTGGGATGTTCTTTGAAGAACTGGGGTTTAAATATATAGGTCCTGTTGACGGACATGATATAGGAGAGCTCCGGAAGGTACTTGCAAAGGCTAAAGCCCTTGGGGGACCGGTGCTTATTCATACCCTGACGCAGAAGGGGAAAGGTTATTCTTCTGCTGAAAAGAACCCTCCCATAGGTCACGGAATATCCCCCTTTGATGTTGAAACCGGAGAACTAAAAAAGAGTGTTAGTGTAGAGGACTACTCAACCGTTTTTGGGAAAGAACTTGCTGATATTGCAAGGCATGATGAAAGTGTGGTTGCATTAACAGCCGCCATGCCTCACGGAACCGGCCTGCAGAACTTTGCCTTGGAGTTTCCCGGGAGATTTTTTGATGTTGGAATAGCCGAGCAGCACGCAGTTACCATTGCAGCCGGCCTTGCTTCAGAAGGTTTTAAGCCTGTAGTTGCCATTTATTCATCATTTCTGCAGAGAGCTTATGACCAAATAGTTCATGATGTCTGTACCCAGAACCTGCCTGTTGTTTTTGCAATTGACAGAGCTGGAATAGTCGGAAACGATGGAGAAACACATCAAGGACTGTTTGACTTGTCTTACCTTACGCACATACCTAATATGTTGGTAATGGCTCCCAAGGATTTTAACGAATTCCGTGATATGCTCAGGTTCTGTGTTGAACACAACGGTCCAATCGCAATACGGTATCCGAGGGGGTCGGCAAAAGATATACCGGTTGAGAAAGTTCAACCTATTGAACTTGGTAGAGCTGAACTGCTTCAGCAGGGTGAGGATATAACCATTACTGCCTGCGGGAAGATGGTTCGTGTTGCGCTGAAGGTGGCAAAGGAGCTAATGAAGTTTGGTATAAGTGCTGAAGTTATCAATGCAAGATTTATCAAACCCCTGGATACGAAAGTGATTTTGGCTTCAGCTGAAAAGACCAAAAAGGTTGTAACCATGGAGGATAATGTCATAAGCGGCGGGTTTGGAAGTGCAGTCCTTCAGGTGATAGCGCAGAGTGATATTGAAGGTGTGAAGGTGAAGATGTTTGGATATCCTGATGAATTTGTAAGGCACGGAAATACAGACCAGATTCACAGGCTTTACGGGCTGGATTACCAATCAATTGCGTGCGAGATATTGAACACCTACAGGGTGGGAAAAAAGTTTAAAGTATTGTAGAAGGAAGCTGGAAATGAAGTGCACCCCAAACGTTGGACACATCTAACATTTGGAGGTGTACTTTTTTTGCTTATTTCAGAGTATTTGTAACAAGTTTGTTAAAAAGCTGTATTCAAATTGAAAGAACAAAAATATTAAGTTTTTTGTCAAAAAATACGATAATCTAATGAAAAGCCACCATTTCATGAAAACTTAGGAAATTTTTTTAGAATATATTGACACAGAACACGTGTTCGTATATAATCAAAATGCAAACGGTTGTTCTATTGGAGGGAGTTAATATGGTTTCAAAGAGAATTAAGATTAAAGACCCAACAAGATTAAAACTATTCTGCTTTGTTATATTCTTCATAACGGTTCTGCTTCTTCAAAGTAAATGGCTTTATAGTTCTGATTACCAGCATACCAAGTGGGTTGTTGTGTCACAAGGGGAAAGCCTGTGGGATATAGCTGCAAGGTATAAAGCTGATAGGGAGGATATAAGAAATTACATATATAAGATAAAAGAAATCAATTTGCTTAAGTCTAGTATGGTGTTTGAAGGACAGGAGCTGGAATTGCCTGTACAGTGAATGAGGGTAGATGTGAAGCCGTGTATTTAATACACGGCTTTTTTATCCGATAACTAACCGCCACTAGGATTCAAGCTTCAATATTATAGATAAGTGGCGATAAGTTCCTGGATAACGGCTTCTAAGATTCAGATGGAGAAACACTCCACCTGAATCTTAGAATCCTGTTTATCCGATAACTAACTGCCACTAGGATTCAAGCTTCAATATTATAGATAAGTGGCGATAAGTTCCTGGATAACGGCTTCTAAGATTCAGATGGAGAAACACTCCACCTGAATCCAAGAATCCTGTTTATCCGATAACTAACTGCCACTAGGATTCAAGCTTCAATATTATAGATAAGTGGCGATAAGTTC
>JAWLGL010000086.1:0-8031 GCA_041685035.1 Clostridia bacterium | reverse complement strand
CCGATGCAGCGGGCGTGGATGGAGTTATTCTATCAAAAGGTTGTGCTGATATTTACAGCCCTAAAACCTTAAGGTCTACCATGGGATCAATTTTCAGGGTGCGGTTATTTGAAAAGTCTGACCTGTGTGAAACAGTAAAGAATATTCAGGGCGCAGGGGGGAGAATAATAGGAACAGCTCCCGGTGAAGGATTGCTTTACTCAGAGGCTGATTACAGCGGTATAGTAGGAATAATTATCGGAAGTGAGTCAAACGGAATCAAGCCTGAACTGTTGGAATTGGTCGATTGTACTGTGAAAATTCCTATGAAAGGCGGCACCGAGTCTCTCAATGCTTCAGTAGCTGCCGGAATACTGATATACGAAGCGGTAAAATGCAGGTCGGGCAGTTCATAAGCTGCTGTCTTCAGGTCTCCATTCTTCTGTTAGATAAACCGGTCTTATAGATTTGTTCAGTGTCCCAAACTCGTATCCATTTTCCTTAAACCATTCAATGAGCTCAGGGAGAGCTTCGAGTGAAGCGGTTCTGCCGGGGTTGTCATGCATTAGGACGACAATTTTTTTTCGGCCAGCCGAACCCCTCTTAATATTATCAATAACCTGTTCTTTTGTAATACCCTTCGGGTCGGTATCTGCTGCAGATACATTCCAGTCAAAGAATGAATACTCAAGTTCCCACAGTTTTCTTACGAAGCCTTCATCTCTGCACAGGTTTTGGGAGCCCCCGGGAACGCGAAAAATACCGGGTCTTGTTCCGGTAATCGAGTAAATTACTTCTTCGGTTTTGGAAACCTCCAGGGCAAAACTGTCGGTATCCTTGAAAACAGTGCTGTAGTCATGAGTATATGTATGGTTTCCTAGTGAATGGCCCTGAAGATACATGTCCAGAACCAGGCGAGAGTTTTTCTCCATTTTACTTCCAGTCATAAAAAAAGTGGCCTTAACATTATGCTGTTTTAATATATTGAGATATGCAGGCGTGGACTGTGGATCGGGACCGTCATCAATTGTAATATATACGACTTTGTCAGGTTCCCTGGCATAATTGTCCCGGTTGGGTGGTGCAGTGGAGACCGGACTACTGTTGTTATAAACTCCGCTGTATACACTGTCTGACACTGATGCGGGAGGCTCATCTTCATCCTCCTGCAAATCAAATACCGGTAGTTCCCATTGATTAAGCTTTTCCAGCCTGTTGTCTTTATTACAGAAGGTGGATTATAAAAGTACCAATGAGAGCAGTGTAATGATTGTAGATAAAGATAATAAGGTAATTAAAAATTTTTTCATTGGTAAAACAGCTCCCTGATATAGAGTATTAGAAATCCAAAGAGAATGGAATGGCCTTCACGACTCGGTAAACTTAGTTATTTACCTGGTGACTCTTGACTTCCGAGGGATGTCATAATTCTAATGATTTCTGAGTAGAGTCCTCTTGCATTGTTTTCCCAGTTGCGGCATACCAGCCGTGCCTGTTCTTTGGTTCCAGTGTACAGTTCCAAGTCAATCAGACAGGTTGAGCCTTCGAAAATCCTGCATGAAGCCATAAATTCATTCTCATTAAGAGGTATATAGTCGGCTGAAACTTGTGTTTCGGTGCGGAGGCTTGCGATATTCTCCTTGACTATGGCGTCTATTTTTTCCCGTGAACTGGCACGTATCATGGTTTTAAAAAAATCCAGAGCCTGTCTGCCGGTTTGGGTAATCTTATAAAACCTGCTGCCATTTTCTTCATGGCATTTTATGAATTTATCGTTTACAAGCTCGGAGATATACTGCTGGAGGTAAAAGTAATTAATCTCACGGGTATCGATGGCCAGCTTGGCAATCTGTGAGTTTGTCGGTTCGAAATTAAGCTTGTTGATTATATACAGAATCAGCAGTTTGTTTTCTGCCACCCTTTCATTACTATCCAGCAGCATTCTATTCCTCCAGAAGATTATAACTTATATAGCATTATAACATAATTTAATGTGCTAAGCACAAAAAAGATTGAATGTGGTATAAGGTAAAATGTGACTCAAGTTTAAAAAGAATGAGTCAGAGAACCGTCCCCTGACTCATTCTTGGCGTATTAAGCAGGTACATTTCCCTGTGCGTTCTTCTTTATCTTTGACCTGAACTTTGCGGCTATGTCGTCGAATAATGTATATACCACAGGAATAATTACCAATGTCAGCAGGGTTGAGCTTAACAGCCCACCTATAACCACAATTGCCAGGGGTGCCTGTGACTCAGCACCTTCACCTATTCCCAGTGCTAGAGGCGACAGCGCCAGTATGGTAGTCAAGGTGGTCATAAGTATGGGTCTCAACCTTGTTGGCCCTGCTTTGAGAATTGCATCCGTCCTTTCCATCCCCCTTTTCCTCAGGGTATTGACGTAGTCGACAAGTACTATGGCGTTGTTAACAACAATACCGGCCAGCATGATTATTCCGATAAAGGCCGGAACACTGAGAGGCGTCTGCGTAATTGCAAGGCCGATTGCAGAGCCGGTGAATGCAAGGGGTAGGGAGAACATGATTATGAACGGGTGCATGAGCGATTCAAACTGTGATGCCATTATCATATAGACCAGCAGTATGGCCAGTAGCAGCATCTGAAAAAGGCTGATGAATGCCTCCTGCATCTGTTCCTCCTGTCCGCCGAATTCAATGGAGTATCCTGATGGCAAGGTAAAGGCATCTAATTTTGCCTTGATATCCTTGTTTATACTTCCAACATCCCTGCCGAATATATCCGAAGTAACCGTTGTGTACCTCTGCTGACCTTCACGGCTAATGGTAACAGGTCCTTGTGCCATATCAATTCTGGCAAGATTGGTCAGAGGTACTTCGACCCCTGCAGGCGTCATTATTTTGACATTCCTCAGCTGTTCATAGGTTTCCCCATACTCCTTGGGATACTGAACCCTTATGTCATACTCCTCTCCGCCGATCTTATATCGAGTTGCAACCTTGCCTTCAATTGCAGTCCTTATTGATGCTGCAACCTGGGAGGAGCCTACACCATAGTAGGAGGCCTTTTCCCTGTCGACATAAACCTGTACCTCTGGCTGGCCCTTTGAGAAGCTACTTTCAACCTGCCTTGTTCCTTCAACGCTCCTGATAATACCTTCGATTCTCTCGGATATTTCTTTGAGCCTGTCAAGGTCAGGACCGAATATATTTAAAGCAACAGCTGTTCCTGAGCCTCCTCCCATGGATGTGCTTACTTCAGAAACCTTTATTTTGGCCCCAGGAATCAGGTCAACCTGTTTCCTGATTTCATCAACAACTTCTGCAGTGCTCCTGCTTCTCTCACTCAAGGGTTTAAGGGTTGCATTTATGGAGCCTCTGCTGGAGTTTCCACCTGACATATCCACGCCGGTGTTCGAGGACCCAACGCTGACAAATAGTTTTTCAATTTCCGGTATCCCAGATAATACTCCTTCAACCTTTGTGGTAATCTCGTTGGTTCTTTCTAGAAGGGAACCCTGAGGAAGCTCAATATCAACTGTGAACTGGCCCTGGTCCATTGTCGGAAAAAACTCAGCGCCAATGAAAGGGAGAAGCGCAAGGCTGGAAATGAATATGACAGTCACTACTGCAACAGTGGTTTTTCTGTGACTCAAAACCCAAGCCAATATACTTCTGTATATGCTGTCCAGAACTTTCAGGCAATCATCCCATTTGGAAAGGACTTTATTGGTAACTTTGAACCTTGACGCTTCTTCAGGCTTAACCATCCTAAGGTACTTTGAACTCAGCATGGGTATAAAGGTCAGGGCTACGGTAAGTGATGCCAGCAGGGAGAAGGTTACGGTCATGGCCATTTCCTTAAATATATCTACTGCAATTCCTTCGGCGAATGCAATAGGTATAAATACTGCTACTGTAGTTAGTGTGGAGGCGGTAATTGCTCCTCCAACCTCCTGGGTACCCAGGATTGCGGATTCTATCTTGCTGTACCCTTCACTCCTGTACCTATAGATATTTTCAAGCACAACTATAGCACTGTCTACCAGCATACCCACACCAAGAGCGAGACCACCCAGAGATACCAGATTTAATGTAATGCCCGAGAAATAGATCATTACAAAAGTTGATATTATAGAAATGGGTATAGCTGTACCAATGATGAATGTGGTTCTGATATTTTTGAGGAATATAAAGAGTATAAATACTGCAAGTACTGCTCCAGCCACGGCGTTTCTTGATACGCTGGCAATTGATTTCTCAATATACTCTCCCTGGTCAAACGACATCTTAATGGTAACGTCTGAGTATTCCTTTTGCACTTTTTCAATTTCATTCCTTATCCTGTTAACAACCTTAACAGTATTAGAACCGGTTTGTTTCTGAATTACAATACCTACACTGTTTTTTCCGTTCATTCTTGTATGTGTAGTAGTATCTTTGAACCCGTCGGTTACATTAGCAACATCTTTAATGTATATGACATTTCCTGAAGGAAGAATAATAGGAACATTTTTGATTTGGTCCAGTGTTTTAAATTCTCCGGTACTTCGCACAAGGAGATTTTTATCACCGTACTCTACGGTTCCACCGGGTTGGTTCAGGTTCTCAGACTGAAGGGCGCCGGTTACCTGATTAAGGGATATACCGTACCCTGACATCTTCCGGGGGTCTGCTTCAACCTTGATTTCCCTCTCCTTACCTCCGGTTACATAAACTGCGGCAACTCCGTCCAGGCTTTCCAGACGGGGTTTTATCTTATCCTCCACCAGTTTTTTTAATTCAACTTCATTACTTCCGTTGGTAACACCCAGGGTAACCACGGGAATCATACTGGGGTCCATCTTTATGACCATAGGGGTTCCAACTTCATCAGGCAGGTATGCCTTAATAAGGTCTACCTTTTCTCTTAGATGAAGGGTTGCAAAGTCCATGTCCGTGCCGGAATTAAACTCGGCTATAACCATAGAGCTTCCGGCTGAAGACTGTGATTGGACTGCTTTGATGTTGCTTACTGTAGCAACTGAACTTTCTATATTTCTGGTCACTATGTTTTCAATTTCCTGCGGCCCTACTCCTTGGTACTCAGTGGATACAATAGCAACCGGGAATGTAATGTTGGGCATAAGGTCTAATGAAAGCTTGGTCAGTGATACCCAGCCAAGTACCAGAATAATAAGTACACACATGAATACGGTTACAGGTCTTTTTATGGAAAATTCGTGAATATTCATAAGCCACTCCTTTTGATTACTTGTCGGATATAATAATGCCGGAGCCATCCTGCAGGAAGTTCTGTCCCTTAATCACCAGCACATCATTTTCCGCAAGGCCTTCTTTAACCTCAGCATACTGTTCGCTGATAAAGCCAAGGACCACTTCCTTTCTCTTTGCCTTTTCGCCTTCGACTACATATACTACTTTCTTGCCTGCATCATCTATAATTGAATTTAGTGGGATAGCCAGGACATTTTCAGCCTTATCAACAGGCAGTCTGATTTCAGCGAACATTCCACCTTTAAGCAGATGTTCACTGTTGGGAACCTTAACCTTAACTAAATATGACTGGGTTTTAGGGTCGGCAGAAGGGGCAATGTTGTTAATTTCCCCTGCCAGAGTCTTGTCTGAGGCTGACTTGACATCAACTTTTACCTTCTCGGAGACCTTGATTTTATTTATAATTTCTTCAGTGACACCTAATTCAACCACAACTGAATCAAGGTTCACAACACTCATTGCAGGCATAGAGCTGCTGACCAGTTCTCCAACCTTAATACTCTTGGATGCTACAGTTCCGTTGATAGGAGAGCGGATTACCGTGTTATCCAGCTGGGACCTTGCGATATCATAAGCAGCCTGAGCCTGCTGTACCTGCGCTTCTGCCGCAGCTATACTTTCAGGATTTATTCTACTCTCTGTTAGCTCATAGTTGGTTTTTGCCAGACTATACTGCTCTTCTGAGAGCGTATATTTGGATTCAGCGGCTTCCAGAGCCTGTTTTGATACTCCACCGGCAGCATGCAGCTGTTTTGTTCTCTTAAAATCCAGCTTTGCATTATCATAGTTTATTTTTGCTGAAACCAGGGCATTTTTAAGCTGTGCAAGCTGCTGCTCCATCAATCCCCCTTTGGATTTGCTCAGAGAAGCCTTTGCGGCTGTCAAGGATGCCTGGGCCTGACTTACCTGAAGTCTGGCATCCCTATCTTCAAGAGTAAAGAGAATACTGCCTTTTTTTACCTGATGGCCTACATCAAAATATATACTTTGGACCTTGCCCGGGGTTTTGGGAGTAATGTTTACTTCTTCTACAGGCTTTACCTTACCATTGAGAGCAGCAATTGATTCTACCGTTCTTTTTTCTACTTTGGAAACCTGAACGGCCACAGGCTTTTTGGCTTCACCTTCTGAGGCCGTTGGGCTGCTATTCTGGCTGCAGCCCGGTAGGAGAATGAAAAGTACCAATACTAAGAGAGAAAGTCGTAAGTTTTTTAGACTCATTAAATTTTGCCTCCAATCTAAAAGCTTTTTCAGGTTGATTAATAGTATCAGGAATTAAAAACCGATTATATTTCTATGAAACTGAGCCATCTAAAATGTCCGGCTTTTTGATTCGTTGACATTGGCCAGCTGGGTGATGATTTTTTCGAGAATACGGAAATATGTATCGATTTCTTCATCGGTCAGGCAAGAGAAACACATATTAAAAAATTCCTTTCTTTCTGTATCAATATACTGTAACATTTCTTTGCCGGATTCGGTCAAATCGATAATTACTGTCCTCCTGTCCAGGTTGCTCCGGACCCTTGTGACAAGATTCAGAGCCGTTAGTTTATTTACAAGGCTGGTGATGGCGCTCAGTGTAATTCCCAGGTACGCTGCTATATCTGATGCTGTACTACCCCCTTTGCTTCTTATAAACAGCATAAGGCGGATATGGGACTGGGTAATGGGATGGCTCATTCCTTCCCGAATTGAGGCAGCTAATCTTCTTGTTATTTCGAAAGTAAGCTTGTCATGGCGCTCTAAAATACCTGCAATTTCCAAAATAATCAACCCCCTGAATAATTAAAAGACTTAATTATTAACATGTAAATTGTACAGACAAGGTAGATGTAATTCAATTAAATATAAGTTAAATTTATATTGAATAATATAGTTCTTTTGTCCGTTCCAATAGTTGCTTATTGTCTTCAGGTGTAAAATATAATATAATAATTTTGGGAAATAATTCTAATTGCCTATAAGTTTTCACGTAACACCCAAGCTCTCCATTAATATACTAAAAACATTTCCCGGGAGAAGGAGGAACCATGGGTAATCCGGTAGAGTATTATCCTTTAACCCATCCCCAGAAAGCAATCTGGTATACCGAGAAAATTCACCCTAGTACCAGTATAGGCAATATTGCCGCTACGTTAAGACTAAAGGGTAAAATAGACTATCCACTCCTTGAAAGGGCCATCAACCTGTTTGTTGAGAAGAACGATGCTATAAGGCTGAGAATAATTGAGCATGATGGCCAGCCCAGACAGTACATATCCGATTATAAGTTCTACAAACCTGAGTTTTTTGATTTCAGTGGGTATGAAAATCCAGTCCAGGAGCTTTTTAAGTGGGACCAACAGCTCACGCAAATTCCATTCCAGCTTATAGATTCGGATTTGTTTTATTTTGCGCTTGTTAGGATAAGTGACAATGACGGAGGGATTTATGTTAAGAACCATCACCTGGTAAGTGATGCATGGACAATGACTTTGATGGCAAACCAGATAATTGAATACTATATACAATTAAAGAACGGTGAAAGTGTATCTGCGGAGAATATGCCGTCCTATGTGGAATATGTTCTAAGTGAATCTGCTTACATAGTGTCAGAAAAGTTTAAAAAAGATAGGAAGTTTTGGAATTCAAGGTTTGATTCAATATATGAGATTACTACTCTCAAATCACATGATGCAAGCTATAAAAGTACCAAAGCCAGGCGCAAGACATTTGTTATACCGGCAAAGCTTACGTCACAAATCCATAAATACTGTAAGGAATCGAAAGTCTAAATATTTACACTCTTTATGTCT
>JAWLGL010000085.1:0-8061 GCA_041685035.1 Clostridia bacterium | reverse complement strand
GTTTTAAAATATCGTTCAAATATAAGCACCCCTTGATTCTCTAAACTGAGTATTATTATATACAAAAAGAGAAAACTTTAACAGGTCAGACTTTTTTTTCTTTCAATATACCGGGTCTTTTGTATATAATAGAATCAGATTCATAATGATTTTATACATAATTGCTTTTGAAGGTGTCAATACTTTTGATTCCGGACGTAGGGAGGATTCTGTACTCAGAGCCCTGGTTAAGGGAGGTGTAGGCATTATGGCACGCACTATTTATTCGGTGGAGTTCCATGACTGGATTCCGCAGAAAGAAAAGGTTTTCTTTCTAAAAAGAGATGACCATGGAAACTTTGACATAACCAATGATCCTCAAGAAGCTGAATTATTCAATTCGCCTGAGGTCGCCATCAAAGAACTCCAACGTCTGAGATCACTTGAACTGCTTCGCTCTTTTTCAAATAAAACCTTAATTGATATGGCAGTTCTGTTTCACCTGGCACTGTGCCCATTTGTCAGGCGGAGACTGATTCCACGGTTGTAGACTCAGTATTTCTATTACTTTGCCCCGCTCTTGCGGGGTTCATTTCCTTTCTAATCCGGCAGTTGGTCCCTATACTCTTCATTTGTCACATCATCCATCTCATCAACAATACCTTGCCTGTCAATCTCATTTGTATAAAACTCCTTGTAGTCCTTGTATCCATTACCCATATCCTGAGGACTTGAAGCTGAACCATATTTCAACAGGTCATTCCACTGGTCCAGGCCTTCGTATTCTTTATCATCAGTTTCATCCGGATAACCCTTATCAAAAGGCGCAGCAAGTGTTTCTTCTTCCACAGGGCGACCTTTCATAAGTCCGTCAAGCTGTATATCCCGGGAGTTCTGGCACTCTATACACAACCTTGCCTGAGGTCTTACCTCAAGTCGTTCTTTTTTTATATCGCTGCCGCAGAATTCACATATGCCATAGTTTCCCTTTTCAAGCTTATTGAGCGCCCTGTCTATTTCTCTGACATGGTATAACTCATTTGCCTTGAGGTTCTGGTTCATACCCAGATTAAAAACCTCTGTTCCAAGTTCACCGGGATGATTGTCATATGATGAAAGTTCCCTTGCAGAGAACTCATCCGGACTTCCTGTTCCATGGTCATCCATTTTATTCAGTGTATTCATTAAGCTCTGACGTTCTCTCATAAGCAAACTCTCAAAAAAAAGCCTTTCCGCTTGTTCCATAACTACCTCCTGTTTATTGACTCAAATTCTCCTGTACAATCCTCACCAATTCGGCAATAAACTGCCCTATCAACGGCAGGTTCAGCTTTACTGCTTCCCTAAGCAGATATAACAGCACTGCCCCAAGGATTGTAAAGCCTATGGCCATGCCGACACCCCTTGCTATTCCACCTAGAAAATTTGCCCAAAGCATTCTTTTAGGGTGTTCAATCATCTCCACATACTCTGCAATTTTCATACCGTCAATTTCCCTGGAAATCTTCTCTACTTTTTTCTCTATGCTGTCAATTACTTTTCTTCTTTTAAATAGCCACATGACAATTTATACTGCCCCTGAACTTAATAAAAAATCCAAAACAAAACGGGAAAATAATCTGCACGCATTATTTTTCCCGTTATACTTGTTATTATTTAATCTATAAAAATGAAAAATCAAAACAGTTTTTCCTGCGAGACACGCACCTGGTTCCTTCCACCTTCCTTGGCCTCATAAAGAGCTCTATCGGCTGCCTTAACCAGGTTTTCTTCACTGTATGCATTATGCGGAAAGTTTGCAATTCCAAAACTCACCGTAACCGAAAGGTTAACTTCCCGGTTAACAAGGTGGGTAGCCTGGATTTTCTCTCTGAGAATCTCACAGGTCTCCTGCGCACGCTTGATATCCATATTGGGAAATAGGATTATAAATTCCTCGCCTCCATACCTCGCAATCATATCAGACCTTCTGATTGAATTCTTAACAACTGAGGTAACCAACTTTAAAACCCTGTCACCAATCAGATGCGAGTATGTATCATTTACACGCTTAAAATGGTCAATATCAAATATAACCAGGGAAAGAGGATAATCGTGTTCATGCGCAATTTTTAATTCTTTGGACAGTCTTTCCTGGAAGTACAGCCTATTGAATATGCCGGTTAACCCATCGGTAGTTGCAAGCTCCTTCATCCTCTTATACAATTCAAGGTTCTCAATTGACGTTGATAACTGGTGGCCAATAAGCATAACAAGCTTCTGGTTTTCATCATGGAACCTGTTATATTCATTGCTTTCAATAAGCACAACACCATATTTTTTCTTAATTGTACTTATGGGCATGCAGATAAACGACTTGACCTCTCTTCCTCTTACGAATTCATAATCGGATGAGTCGACAACATTAACAACAAAAGGGCTTCCATTTTCAATTATATCGTAAACTATATCGTTATTAATGCTTTTTTTCAGCTTTCCGATGCTGTCTTCATTAGTTATATTGGTGTTCTGAATCTCAAGTGAACCTCTTTTAGGCTCGAAAAGAAATATGGTCGAGTAATCAGCTTCGATTATCTCAATAATTGTTTCATTAATGAACTTAAGAAGCCCGTTAACATCGAATATGGAACCAATTATACTGCTTATGTGGTGAAATTCATAATATTTTTCAAGGCTGACTTTCATTTGCTCATTTATATTTTCAAGCTTCTTGAGCTTTTCTTTATTCTTCTCGATTTTCTCTTCCATCTCCCTGGAAATCTGCAGGGCAGTATCCTTGTCGTTTTGCAACTGCACCAATTCGCGCTGTTTCCGTTTAAACTGCTCTTCTGATTCCTCATGAATCTGTGCTCCAATGTACCATCCGGCAAAACTTGCCAGCGGAAAGAATAGGAACGCTATGCTTTCAACCACATGTTTTTCTCCAAGGCCGCCGCTTATTAAAGCAAAAAATACTGCAGCTCCTGTCGAAAGAACTGCGGTATGTAATCCCGACTGCCTGCCTTCCAGAACTGTCATAACGAATACTGAAAAAAGAATAAATGCGCCAACCGCTAAAGTTAACCCTAGGTAGAAAAAGGCAAAACAAACAAAAATAATCTCTATTAAGCGTGACCGCAGATAGAAATAGTCAAGGTTGATAACTCCAAGCTCAATGAGATACTTTCTAATCACGTTTACAACTGCAAATAAGCCGATAAAAGATAAGTGTATCAGCAAATTATGAGCGTTCGGATTAATAAAAAGGTCAAGTATTAACGCATATGCAAAAATAATGCTCACGAAAAGCCAGGTAAATACCACAAAGATTTTTTCGGTATGCAAGCTTCCTGTCACCTGTTTCTCACCCTCAATTCTTATCCCAGGTTATTTCTATAACATCACCATTTGTAATCTGGTCGGTAAACGCCGCACGTTTCCCGTTTAGTTTAAGAGCCACTGAACCTTTAACTTTTGCCATGTCTAGGTTAACACAATTGAAAACATCAATAAACATATACTCGCTCTTGCTGCCGTTAATAACTACATCCTCCCCGTTTACCGATACATTTATCGAATTGCTGTTTTCACTAGGTGCACAGCCGGTTTTAACCCCTGACCTTTCCAGCATGATTTCCTGGCCTTTTATTTTGTTTTGTCCGCCGTGGTCAATTAAAGACTCAAAATAGCCCGATTCTTCACTATCAAGTATATCCTCATAATTCATACTCGGGGGTGATATCGAATCTTCAATCAGCTCAATCTCTTCCCCGCCTTTTAAAATATAATCTCCGCTAACTTCCTCTCCGTTGACAACAGTTTTGTATTGGAGAACATCAATATCCAGTGACCGTGCAAAATCGGCAGCTGTATTAACTGCAGTGAAGTTGATTCTGTCTCCATTGGATATGGGCGTTTCAGCCTCAGCGGCATCCCCATTTACAGTAACTTTAGGCGTTATATCAATTGACATCCTATTATAAATTACTTTCTTCTCCGACAAATCAACAACTTCTCCAACAGTCAGTGATGCAGGTTTGCCACTCTCTGCAGGAGTTATTTCTATGCTGTCTCCAGGTTTAAGGGATGTTTCCATACTTGCCTGATGACCATTAACCGTTATAACTGCAGCCCTTCCGAATTCGCCTTTGACCGTTCTCTTTTCGCCATTCAACATAAAAGAAAGACTCTCTCCCGACCTACCGATAAGCTTCGAAGGGTCGTAGCCAACCAGAATCAAAGCATCGGCTACATTAAGTTTTTTAGAATTGAATAACCTGATTTTTTTACCGTTCAGCATAACACTCAGGAAATCGTGATTCTTATGGAGCATTGAATTAACTGCTATACCCATAGGTGTAATAGCTTCAGGTCCTGCCAGCTTCTTGCCGGAAAATTTTACAGACTGTATTATATCCCTTCCTCTGACTACAACCCTGTCTGCCGGCAAACCAAGCTTATCTGCTATGGCCTCAGTAAGCCCTTCAATCTGGCTTCCTCCCCCAACACAAAAGACAGCATTGGGTGCTTTCTGATTATATTCAAGTATCTTTTCAGCCACTGTTGTCCCAAGCTTTTCCACACTTTCCCTAATGACCTCATGTATTTCCTTCTTCTGCACGGTACGTTTCATTTTCAGGACATCGGTAAATGCCACAGTATCCTCTGAGGTATTGTTTAATGAAACTTTTATTTTTTCAGCTGTATTAAAATCCACCAGATAATGGTGAACAATTCTTTCTGTAATCTCATCTCCGGCTTTGGGCACCATAGCATAGGCAATAACCGCGCCATCCCTTGTAATGGCTATATCCGAAGTGCCTGCACCGATGTCTACCAGCGCAAGGTTTAACAGTCTCAGGTCGGGAGGTATACAAACATTTATTGCTGCTATAGGCTCAAGAGTAAGATTAACCACCTCCAGACCAACCCTGTTCATCACAGTATAAAGGCTGTCAACCACTACGTGCGGCAGGAATGTTGCCAGCACTTCCAGCCCAATATTTGCGGCCTTATGGCCGAGCAGGGTTGAAATGACATAACCGTTTATATAATAGGATATTACACTGTAGCCCACACAATAGAACACAGACTTGTCATCCCCGCCTTGCTCGGATTCAAGCCTGGATTGTGCCTGCTGGATTCCTTCAAGCTCCAGACTGCTTATTATTTCCCTTGTTATTTCATTATTCGGGTCCAAATCCCTTTCAACTTTAGCAGAGTATGTCTTTAGAACACGTCCGGCAGCCGCAATTGCCACCTTGTCCAGTTTGATTCCAAGTTTTGATTCAAGCTTTCCCCTTACCTCGGAAACAGCATTCGCAACAAGAGAGATATCATGTATCTGACCATTAAGCATTGCCCTGTTCTTATGCTCTACCACTTCGGCCGCCAAAACCTTGAAATTTTTATCCACCTCTACACCGGCCACACCAACAACTGTTCTGGTTCCAATGTCAAGAGCAAAGATAATTTCATCCGTGTTGAATTTTAAACTTGCTCCTGCAGGCTTTTTTATACCGGTTGACTTGCTTTTATTGGATTGCACCATACTTCGACCCCACTTATATTAAATTCCTGAATATCTACCTGAATATCTAATTGAACGAAAACCATGGTAAATTTCTTCATCCAACTATTTTGCTATATTATATCACTAACTTGTCCGATTGGTAAAGTCACAATACTCTTTTATTTTACAAATTTTACATTCGGGGTTCCGTGCACGGCATACCTGCCTCCCATGGTATATAAGCAAATGATGAACTCTACCCCAGTTTTCACGCGGAAAGTGTTCCATCAATTGTTTCTCTGTTTTTTCAACCTTTTCGGCTTTTGCAAGCCCAATCCTGTTTGCAACCCTGAATACATGGGTATCCACCGGCATTGCGGGTATACCAAATGCAACGCTGAGAACCACATTGGCAGTCTTTCTCCCCACCCCCGGAAGGCTTATCAGTTCTTCCATAGTATTGGGAACTCTGCCGTCGAATTTCTCCACCAACAGCCTACAAGCCTCCAGGATATTTCTGCTCTTTGTTCTAAACAATCCGCAGGACTTTATGATTTTTTCCAGTCCCTCTTCCCCCAGGTCTATGATATCCTGTGGTGTTTTCGCAACCGAGAACAGGCTTTGTGTAATCTGATTGACCCTTTTATCCGTACACTGTGCCGAAAGAATCACGGCTATTAAAAGCTCAAAAGAATTCCTGTGGTTTAACGGGCAGTAGGCCTCAGGATAAGCCTTTATCAACAGTTCGTAAATTTTTCTCACATCACTTTCAGTCATGGTATCACACCTACCTGAATAGTTGATAGTTTAGAGTTATGAGTTACAAGTTGGTCAACTCAATTATGAACTCTTGACTGAATTCACTGCTTTTTTATAAATCTCTATATACTTAGCAGCTGAACGGTCCCACGAAAAATCTTCACTAAGTGCCTTCTTAACAAGGCTGCTCCAACCCTGCGGACTGCTTTTATAAAAATCAACTGCTCTCTTTATAGTTTCTACCAATTCTTTTGAAGAATACTGTATAAAGGAAAATCCATTTCCTTCTCCGGATTTCGGGTCATAGTCTTTTATTGTATCTGCAAGCCCTCCGGTTGCACGCACTATGGGAATTGTACCGTATCTGAGACTAATCAACTGACCAAGTCCGCATGGCTCAAACCTGGAGGGCATAAGGAACATATCACTGCCGGCATATATTTTCTGAGCCAGGTCAGCATTATACCCAAGATAGATTGCAACCTTATCCGGATATTTCTTTTTAATTTGCTTAAACTGGTTCTCAAAGTATTCATCGCCTGCACCGAGGAGAACAAACTGCAATTCATTTTTCATTATGTTGTCAATACCCTCACAAATCAGGTCAAGCCCTTTCTGGCCTACCAGTCTTGAAATCAGGCCAATCACAGGACTATCACCGACCGGGAGTCCCATTTCTTTTTGCAGGCTATATTTGTTGAACTTCTTTTCCTCAACCGAATCGCTGTCATAATTCCTGTAGATTCTGGTATCGGCAGACGGATTGAACTCTTCATAGCCTATACCATTTACAATCCCATATAGGTCTTTAGCTCTTTTCTTTAAAAGGCCTTCAAACCTCTCACCAAACTCCTCAGTCTGTATTTCTTTGGCATAAGTGTCGCTTACGGTGTTGATAACATCAGCATAATTCAGTCCTGCCTTCATGAAGCTGAAGGTGCCATAAAACTCCATTTTCTCTGGAGTAAAACAGCTTTCATCCATGTCAATCAGCTTGATGGTTTCCGGCGAGAAGTCTCCCTGGTATTGGAGATTATGGACGGTAAGCACTGTTGCTATCTTAGAGTAGAAGGGTTCCTTGCTATATCTTTCCTTCAGAAGCATGCATATGGGGCCTGACTGCCAGTCATTGCAGTGAATTACATCCGGCTTGAAATCGATTACTGGAAGCATCTCCAGGACCGCCTTGCCAAGGAATGCAAACCTTTCTGCATCATCAAAGTAGCAGTATAAGTACTCCCTATCGAAGTACTGATAGCTGTCAATAAAGTATACCGGTACTTCTGCGGAGGCTGTCGGTAGTTTGGACTTCCGGATAATACATGTCTCTTTCCTGTGGTCCATCGATACAGGAAAATCTACAGCATATGCAAGTTCTCCACTGACTTTGCGGTATCTGGGCATAACTATTCTCACATCGTGACCTCTGGCTGCCATCGCCTGCGGAAGTGACCCTGCTACATCTGCCAGTCCTCCGGTTTTGGCAAACGGAGCAACTTCAGCTGATACGAATAATATCTTTAACTTTTTTTCTGTCATTTCATCCCCCTTATTGATTGACTGACACCGGTTATTATTCCGGAAAATCTGAATAGATGCAAACTGAAATTCTACGTCGCAACTATAATTATAATACTAAGGATGTATCGGCACAATTACATTAAATTACATCTAAGGCTCTACATACCTGTATTACTGTTAATATTCTATCATAGAATTCTATATAACACGTCTTTTTCCTTCACTCTTTTGCAAACAGCAAACATAAAATAATGTATTAATTGTAATATCTTGCATTATACTCAGCAATCTCAACTTCAACTCTGTATTTT
>JAWLGL010000084.1:0-8110 GCA_041685035.1 Clostridia bacterium | reverse complement strand
ACCCGTTCCCATACCGAACACGGCAGTTAAGCTCCCTCGTGCCGAAAATACTTGGCGGGAGACCGCCCGGGAAAATAGGTAGTCGCCGGATTTATATATCAAAAAGAGCAGCTATTAGCTGCTCTTTTTGCTGTAGTTTTTACCAAATTCTTCTGCTATTTATTACACAAGTCAAATCTACAAATAAACCAAAACATTGGCAGTTTAAAATCTAATTTTGCTGTAAATAATAAATTCTTGTGTTCGGTATATAAAAAAAAAGAACAGGAGGTGAAATAAGTGTACGATGCTTTGGTGCAGCAGAATATAGAGGTGTTAAAACAAAGATACTCTGATAATAAAGAAGTTTTTGAAAAGCTATGTGCGCTCAGCTACCTTCTGAAGAAAAAGATAATACCTGTGGATCTTGTTGTGCTATTCAGTAATGATATGGAAATTATTGAAGAAAATATTAAGTCACTTGCTTGAGCAGTTGGCTTTCGAAACTCATTATTATAGATTAGGGGTCCTAGAAATAGGACTTTTTTAATATGCTACATCTATTTGATGTTTTGAGCAGTGGCAACCATATTCTTTCCGCTTTCTTTTGCCTTGTATAACGCTGTATCAGCATCCTGGAGTATCCGCCTTACATCGCTTGAGGTTGCCGGGTACTCAGCAACGCCAATACTTACGGTAAACCTGATTTTTTCTCCATCATCCTCTACACTGCATGATTCAATGTTTTTCCTTACCACTTCCAGGGTTGTATAGGCTGTCTGCAGGTCGGTATTCCTCATAAGTATTACAAATTCCTCGCCGCCATACCTGGCAACCAGAAAGTCCTCGGAATTTGATGCACATGTAGTGGAATTAATAATTGATGCAACTTTTTTTAGCACAGCATCTCCAACCATATGGCCATACGTGTCGTTGATTCTTTTAAAATTATCAATATCTATCATTGCAACCGAAACGCAGGCAGACTTTGACAGATTGGCAAACTCACTCAGGCACCTTTCATTAAAGTATCGCCTGTTATGAACCTGTGTAAGTCCATCTATTGTGGCAAGCCGCTCCATCTTATCGTATATAACAGCATTTTCTATTGCGATGCTTACTTGATTGCATATTGTACTAATCATGTTTTTCTTTCTTTCCTCAAAGACTTCGTCAAAGCAGGATTCCGCCACAATAAGGCCCAAGAAATTCCTATGTGACTGCAGTGAAGTAATAAGGTAAGTTTTTATATCCCTTTCAGCTGCATTAGGATAGTTCTCAAATTTATTAACCTTACCTTCATCCATGATTAATCCTCTGGACTTGAATTTCGAATAATACTTTGATGCTACAGTGAGTTTGATATTCTGAAGTATTTCCTTGTCACGAATGTTTGTTGCCTCAAGATATATATTTCCGGTGGTATCGTCAATAAGGAAAATAGAACAGTAATTGACGCCAATAACACCTATAATCATATCATTTATTATATTGATAAGTTCCTTGATATTAAGTACGCTGTTTGCAAATTTACTGATTTCCTGAAGTGTACTAAGCTCGGCTATTGTATTGTTAAGCAGGTAGTTGGTTCTGGTAGCTTCGTCGTGTGCGAGTTCAAGGTCTTTAAATATCTTTTCATATGCAGATGTAAACAGGTAGGAAAAAAGTCCTATCAGGGCTATGGAGACGACATCCAGAATAAGTATATATATATCGGCCTTGTTTACAGGGACAAATATATATCTTAATATTGCAGATAACATAAAGCTGCTAAGGGCGATAATGGAAATTATAACTGCCCCTTTTGAGCCCTTAAATAAACAAGTAGCAATTATCAGCACTGTCAGCATAAAAAGGCTGCTTAGATTTATATTACCCATGACAATTAACATGGAGACAAAGCACAGTTCTATAAATCTGAACAGGTAGAATATAACAGGCTTACTATTAGTAATTTCAACAGTAAGAAGGTTTATTATACTGACAAGAATTATTCCAATATAGGGATAAAGGTGATAGTTCTTTATGTCGGAGAATATAAGATAGTGCTGAATGATTCCAACTACAGCAAAGACAGTAAGTATAAGAGAGAAGAATTTCTGACCCTTGATCACGCTAGACATTCGTATGCCCCCTAGATTCAGCATATATTGAGAATTTTAACCCTATCGGGCAGGGTGTGTCAATATAATTTAACTTCAAGTTTATAACATCGTCTGAAGATGAATCTGAAAACGTAGAATACTATAGAAATAATCTACAAAACAATTATAACAGATTATAACTTCATAAAACAGATGTTTTTAAAAATATTCTATTCTTATGTATTGTTAAAGGGGGTAGTTCATCACTAATGTTTAGGCATATATTAAGAAAGAAAATCCACTTTTTTTTGGTAAGAAGGAAGGGGGTTCTATTTGGCAGAAGGAATGACGGAACAAATTTTCTGATATTCTCCTTTTTATTCTTGCTAACAGCAATGGTTATGTTTAATGCAGCAAGCTCGCAAATATCACCGGTAATTGCTGCGCTAGCTGAAGCCAAGGTTAAGCATATAGCTACAGTAATTGCAACTGATGTTATGAATGAAAAAATGGAAGATATACAGTATGACGACTTGATTATTCTGCAGAAGGATGGAACCTCAAGGATTACAGCAGTTCAGGCCAACATAGTCAGGATGAATCGAATTTCTGCAGAAATGGCTTCATCAATGCAGGAAAGGCTGGGACAGATGGATGATATATATGTAAAGGTTCCGCTGGGGAATATATTCGGCAACAGTTTTCTGGCAAACCGCGGGCCGGAATTTACTGCAAAGGTTATTCCATATGGAAATATAGACATAGATTTTAAAACAGAACTTATTTCGGCAGGAATAAACCAGACGAGGCACAGAATTTACCTTGAAATCACAAGCAAGCTTTTGGTTATTGTCCCATTTGTGAAGAAAGATTCAAAGGTGGTGACAAAGGTTCCGGTTGCTGAGACGGTGATTATTGGTGATGTACCGGATAGCTTCATAAATCTAGAAGGAATGGGGAGAAACTAAGTAATTTATAGAGTATGAAATGAGGATGTGTGCTATAATATACATGAATTACTAAAAGAGGAAAGCAGGGGAAGCTGCATGGCGGTGCTTGTAACAGGTGGGGCCGGGTACATCGGCAGCCATACAATAGTGGAGTTGCTTAAAAAAGGAGAAAAAGCAGTTATACTGGACAATCTTGAGAAGGGCCACAGGAATGCTGTCCCCGAAGGAAGACTCTATATTGGCGACCTTAGGGATGAATCGATGCTTGATGCGGTTTTCAAAGAAAATGATATTGAATCGGTCATTCACTTCGCAGCATACTCCCTTGTAGGAGAGAGTGTAGAAGCCCCTGGTCTGTACTACAACAATAATCTAGCAGCCACACTACTACTGCTTTCAAAGATGAAAGAGTATGATGTAAAAAGGATTGTGTTCTCGTCAACTGCAGCAGTGTATGGCGAGCCTAAGACCACTCCAATACAAGAGCAGGATGAGACCATTCCCGAGAACCCTTATGGTGAGACCAAACTGGCTACAGAAAGAGCGCTAAGGTGGTTTGATAGTGCCCATGGTATAAAATATATTTCCCTTCGCTACTTTAATGCAGCAGGAGCACATCCCAGCGGAAAGATAGGCGAAGACCATAACCCCGAGACACATCTTATACCCATAGTGATGGAGACTGCACTTGGAAAAAGGGAAAAAGTCCTTATTTTTGGTAGTGACTATGATACATCGGATGGAACATGTATAAGGGATTATATTCACGTAACCGATTTGGCCGATGCTCATCTTCTTGCACTAGATTCACTTAGGGTAGGTAGAGAAAGTGGTGTGTACAACCTTGGCAACGGCAGAGGATTTTCTGTAAATGAGGTAATTGAAGCCGCCGAAAGAGTTACAGGTAGGGGAATAAACAGGCAGACAGCACCCAGAAGATCTGGAGACCCTGCAGTGCTGGTTGCCTCATCAGAAAAGATAATAAAAGAACTCGGATGGAAACCGAGGTTCAACAGCCTTGAAACTATAATCGATACTGCATGGAAGTGGCATAGCACCCATCCTGATGGGTATGGGGACCGAAAAGTATGATAAAGTAAGGAGGAGAGCAATGACTCGTCAAGATGGCAGACAGCCTGATGAATTAAGGCCAGTAAAGATTACAAGAAATTATACTAAGCATGCCGAAGGTTCGGTTCTGATTGAAGTGGGAGATACAAAAATCATTTGTACGGCTTCGGTTGATGACAAGGTGCCGGTTTTTAAGAAAGGGACCGGACAGGGCTGGGTTACGGCAGAGTACTCCATGCTGCCGAGAGCAACGGCTGTAAGGAACATGAGGGATATCAGCAGACTGAGGCTCAACGGCAGGTCAAGTGAAATACAAAGATTGATAGGAAGGGCTTTGAGGTCGGTGGTTGATATCGAGGCTCTTGGTGAAAGGCTTATAACCATTGACTGTGATGTAATTCAGGCCGATGGAGGTACAAGAACGGCTTCAATAACCGGAGGTTTTATTGCCCTGGTGGATGCCTGCAGGTGGATGGTTAAAGAGGGAATGATAGACAGGGTACCTGTTACAAATTATGTTGCGGCTGTAAGTGTCGGGAAGGTCGATGAAGATATACT
This sequence comes from Clostridia bacterium, assembly GCA_041685035.1. Classification (GTDB taxonomy): domain Bacteria; phylum Bacillota; class Clostridia; order Acetivibrionales; family UBA4821; genus JAWLCD01. The sequence continues at coordinate 3,468 of JAWLGL010000084.1, read as the reverse complement.
CCTTGATTTGTTTTACGAGGAGGACTCAAAGGCAAAGGTTGATATGAATGTAGTTATGACCGATGCCGGAGAATTCATTGAAATCCAGGGAACCGGGGAGGAATCGCCCTTTACCAAGAAGGATTATGAGCAGATGATTTCTTATGCTGAAAAAGGTATACAAGAGCTTATTGAGGTTGAGAAAGAAATTCTTGGGAAGCTGCAATTGGACAATGTGAGGTGAGGATGCTGCACAAGATAGTGATCGCAACAAAAAATGAAGGAAAGGTAAGAGAGATTAAAAAGATTCTTTCGGACATGCCTGTTGACGTAGTATCCATGAATGAAGAAGGTATAGATATTGAGATAGAGGAGAACGGCAGTACATTTGAGGATAATGCGCTGATAAAGGCAAAGTCGGTTAAGTCCCTAACCGACGGGATTGTCATAGCCGACGATTCCGGCCTTGAGGTGGATAGCCTGGGCGGCGCACCGGGAGTTTACTCAGCAAGGTTTGCCGGAGATGAGGCTGATGATGGGAAAAATAATGCTAAGCTCCTTTCCATGATGCAGGGATTAAGCGATCGTACTGCCAGATTCGTATGTTCGATAGCAGTGGTTCTGCCGGATGGTTCACAGTACGTTGTGAGAGGGGAATGCAGAGGGGAAATTGCACATGAGCCTGTAGGGAGTAATGGATTCGGGTATGACCCCTTATTCTTCTTGCCGGAGTACGGCTCAACCATGGCTGAGCTTGATATTGATATGAAGAACAGGATAAGCCACAGGGCCAAAGCTCTGCAGTTAATGAAAGATAAACTTAGGGAGATATTATAAAAGGTCTTTGGATATATCCAAAGACCTTTTACAATCTACAGGGAATCGTATTCCCAGCTGTGACTGCTGTTGGACTGGTGCTGCCTGTCCGGGTAGAGCGGGTCGATAGTTTTCTTCAACCGGAATGTATTTCTCAAGGGTGTATATACCTCAAGTTCAATATTCTCATTCAAGTCAAGACTTCTGTTATCGGTAGCCTGGACGGTTATTGTGTACCAGTTGTCCCGGGTCCCCTTGGGTACGGTTATTATTTTCCTGTACTCAAATTCTCTTCTTGTACGCTTCCAATACTCATCACATGTTCTATCCTCTCCACTACCGTGACATAAGGTTACCCAATTATATATATCCTTCTGAAAACACTTTACCATATTTCCCGAAAGTATTATCGGCTGTCCGTATGAAGGGGATTCGGGGTTGCAGTCGGTGCCCAGGCTTACACGGTATTTAACCCTTGAAGGATTTCTTGCACTCCTGTAGCTTGAACCGCTTTCATTTTTCTCACCGCGTGTTGAGAACTTGACGCTGAAGATAAACTGCTCAGTTGCCGGAACCCTTATCTCAGGCCTTCCAGAAGGCTCAGCCGGTTTTTCAACCTTTATGAGGCCAAGCTGGGATTCAATTGCGCCAAGTCCATCCGATTCAGCCTTACTGTCTATTACATCAGCCGTAGGGACGGTAATGGGTGTATCTTTCTGTACATATACTATTGCAAGTCTCGGAGCACTCTGCCTGTTTACCCCGTCTGTTACCAGCAGGGAGAATTTGTATACGCCTACCTTTGAAAAGGTTGCATTGATATCTTTTTCATAAACAAGCATGCCCGAGGCATCCGGGGTAAGCTCCGGAGAAGCGTCTATTGCAGGGTTTAATGTAATATTTGGACCTTCGACCTTACCGAATGAAATGTCCATGCTGTTGTTGTTATATTTATTGTACGTGACAGCCTTAACCTTTATTTTAATGGTTTCGCTTGTACCTTCTTTCAATCTGATGTAGCTTTTTTCAGGAATAAGCTCAGTATCGGGCTTGCTGGTTATATCAATATTAATCTGATTGCTGCTGCCGGCAGGTGGGTTGAACCCGGCGCCACACAACTGGGCTACGGTTTTCAGATTGACAAATTTATATGGCGGGTCAATTTCTGATGTTATGCGGTCATCGTCACCGCAGAACAGACAGTACGCATATTCATCGTAGTAATCAGTCCTAGAGGTTACACGGACCACGGGAGTATTCTTCTTGACATAGTTGTCTTCCGAAATGGATACGCTCCATATGTTTTCAACAGGGTCATAATTGCAGCCGTATGAACCATTGAACATGCTTATCCAGTCACTCAGGTCTTCTTCATCAACGTAGAAGCTGCTTCCGATTTTTACGGCAGTTCCCACCCTTTCTGAATAGCTGCCGTCGCGCAGATATACGTAGAATGTAGACCGGCTGACTATCTCACTTTTGTTTTCACTTTCATGACGCATATAAAAGGTAGTCTTGTATGAATCACGTGAAAAATGTATTGGTCCGGTAATCACAAGATTACTGTCCGAACCAGTATAGCCGTAACTTGCTAGTGCAAAACTACCGGAGCTGAACAGCACTGCAGCCAGAAACAGTACGAACAGAAGTTTTTTAAATGCAATCCTTTTCATATATATCACCTCTCGCAATTGGTTGGCTTCTACCACTTCTGTTGTGTCGAGTAATCGTCAAGCGCGCTCCAGTCAAGGTTAAAGTAGAATGTATTTCCATGGCCTCCGCTTCCTGTATCATAACTTGTGGTGAAGTTCAGAGGAGAGCTGCCGTTGGAGTTATTCCAGGTATCTTCCAGCTTGGTATAGTTGTACCAGGTATTATCGGTGCCGTTGTTGGATACAATCTTTAAGTTTACCAGGATTGCACCGGTCAGCGGCCTAGCCGTATTGGGGTTTGCGCCTTTCAGAAAGGCTTTGGTGGCCGGATGCAGCGAGTAGGTGAATGTCCATGTATTCCTGTAAACCTGAAAACGCTTATAGTAGTTGTCCGGGTTATCCAGGCTGTTGCTCCTGAATTCCCATATCTTTCTCCCGCTCATCAGTATCTTGTCCTCAAACAGTTTTTCAGCAGGTTCTATAGTCAGGCGGCTGTAACTGTCTAGCATATTATCTTTATAGACCTGCCTGACTGCACTGCGCTGACTTGCCGGATATGCGCTTACCACCTTGTCGAGTTTATCTGAAAGTATAGTTGAGTCTGATTCAATGGGTACATTGTATAGATTTTTATTGACGATATCGTAATACAGGTCTGCTTCCTTGAAGTCTTTGGCGGCGGCATCATACCACCAGAATGAAGGCCTGATTACCAGGGAATCACCTGAGCCTCGGAGCCCTTCGGTATCTATCTTCATCTGAACTGCATAGCCCTTGGAAATCAGCCTGTTGTTGTTTGCCTGATTACCGGCAACCGGCATCTTCATAACGCCGAAGGGCGGTTCGGACGGCTTGCTGTCCTGTAGGTCGTTATATTCCTTTGGGCTGCCCGAGGAATGGTTGAATACGTATTTCCAGTATATATCCTTAACATCGCTTACCCTCAGGTTGAAAAGCTTTGTTTGCCGTATGTTTACCGAGTAATACAGAGGATTGATTTCGGCATATGGGAACTTTATCT
>JAWLGL010000083.1:0-8266 GCA_041685035.1 Clostridia bacterium | reverse complement strand
GGGCTATAGTTTTCATACAATCCTTCTATATAATCCCGGATATGTTCACACTTTTGTTCTGCCGACATATCATTCCAGTTTTTAGCAGACTGTTCACAGCTGCTGACTTCTCCGCATGTACTCAAATGAGTATTTGCTTTCATAAACGACCCTCCTCATATTTCTTGTTATTAATCAATAGAGGAATATTCAAAATAGTTACTACATACTCATAACTATTTTATATATTTCTATTTAGTAATTCAATAATTATTTAAAACCAGTCCATGACACATCCTGCCCGTTAATCCTCATAAACCTTCTCCCTTGTTAATATATTTATAATATCACTGTGGGGAGGAAAACTATGGAGATTAGTCTGGCTCTATTCCTTGTTCTTTTTTTTCTGCTTTACATTACCCCCAGCATGGCTCATTTAAAGGACTTAAAGCATTCGCTCATCTTCCCTCTAGTATTTGTGCTTTTCATTGCATTCCTGATAGCTTTTAACGAGCAGTCCTTCAAATCAGCCCAGTATGGCTTTTCCCTGTGGCTGAATGTGGTATTCCCTTCCCTTTTCCCTTTCTTCGTAGCTGCTGAACTGCTTAACGGTACGGGATTTGTCAGGGCTGCAGGGGTTATGCTTGAGCCTATAATGCGTCCCCTGTTCAACGTACCGGGTGTCGGCTCCTTTGCATTTGCCATGGGAATATCAAGCGGTTATCCTGTAGGGGCAAAGATTACTGCAGACCTTCGTGAATCGAAGCTGTGTACCAAAACTGAAGCCGAGAGGCTTCTTACCTTTACCAATAATTCAAGTCCGCTTTTTATTACTGGTGCTATTGCTACCGGAATATTCGCCCGTCCCGAGCTTGGCCTGATGCTGCTGGCTACACACTGTGCCGCCTGCATAACTGTAGGATTGGTCTTCAGATTCTATAAAAGGGAACGGTCCGAAAAAAGCAGTTATTCAGCCAGAACTATTGTATACAGGGCAGTAGCCGAGCTGAAAGACTCACCCTCCATAAACTTCAACAATTTAGGCCTTAAGCTTGGTGATGCCGTAAAAAACTCAATAAATACCCTGCTTATGATTGGAGGCTTTATTGTTCTTTTCTCGGTTCTAATCAACATTCTGGTTAGTACAAATGCTATCTATCTTGCTGCGCTTGGAGTCAAGCTTGTTTTCCAGTATCTCGGTATTGCTTTCAGTATGGCATCCCCTTTGGTATCCGGTTTATTTGAAATTACAATAGGAGCCAAGTATATCAGTATGTCATTTGCACCATTATCACAGAAGATGATAATTGCAGCATTTGTTCTGGGCTGGGGAGGTCTGTCGGTCCATTCCCAGGTAGCCAGTATTGTTGGCAGAACCGATATAAGCATCAAGCCATACCTCCTGGCAAAGTTTCTGCAGGGCATTTTCGCCGCGATATATACTGCGGTCTATATACAACTATCGGGAATCCTGATGAGCCAACCTTTCCCCGTTTTTAACTTTGCCGAAGATCCGGTAAATGCAAATTGGTTTGCCTGCATGGCTGCCTCATCCAAAACCATTGGAGTCATAATTCTGGCTCTATTTGTACTTACTGCAGGGAGTATTTTTCTTGGACGCTTCCTGCCTCAGGGTAAGGGGGCGGCCAGACCGAGTACAAAAAAACAATAAGCCGGATATCCTTGTTCAAGATACCCGGCTTATAATGTCTAATCGCTGTCGCGCTTATTGATTCCAGTTCTCAATGCAGGTTTTGACAACCTTGAGGAACTTATCCCTCACCCTGTTAGCTGTATCCATTACTTCCTGGTGGTTCAAAGGCTGGTCAAGTATACCGGCAGCCATATTGCTTATGCATGAAATCCCCAGGACCCTCATACCGCTGTGCGCAGCAACAATCACTTCAGGTACGGTTGACATGCCTACGGCATCAGCCCCCATTACTGCCAGTGCTCTGATTTCGGCGGGAGTTTCATATGTAGGTCCGGACATAAACGCGTAAACCCCTTCCTTAAGCTCTACTCCTGCCTTCTTTGATACGGTTTTAGCCATATCTCTGAGTCTTCTGGTATACGCGTCCGACATATCGGGAAATCTTACTCCCATTTCATCTATGTTTCTCCCCCTCAAAGGAGTATCGCTGAAAAATTTGATGTGGTCCTTTATTATCATAAGGTCTCCGGGTTCAAAGCTTTTATTGATACCTCCAGCCGCATTGGTTACAAGAATATCATTGACCCCCAGAAGTTTCATTACTCTGATTGGGAAACTTACCTCTCTCATGTCGTAACCTTCGTAATAATGGAATCTGCCTTTCATGCAAATTACGAGCTTCCCCATAAGCCTTCCTGATATCATCTCACCTGCATGTCCTTCAACTGTTGATACCGGAAAATTAGGTATATCAGAGTATTTAATTACGACTGAATCCTCAAGCTCATCAGCCAGTATCCCCAGCCCCGAACCAAGGATTATCCCTATTGCCGGTTTGCCGGTTAACCGTCCTTGTATGTATTGAGCGCTTTCCCTTGCCTTTTCAAAAATATTTTCCATTGATATCCCTCCTAAAATTCTTCTTTTCTATTGTTTAATTCAGAAATTATTTCATCGAGTTCCTTCATCTTACTGCCGAAATTCTCCCAATCAAAGTCATTGGAGAACATCTTTAATTCCTCATATGTCCTCAGTAGGGTTTCTATCAGTTCCCGGTTTCCACTACTCTCGGGCAGTGAATGCTGGGTTTCCCGTGATACTATCTGAAGCTTGTTAATGGCCTTTGTCAGATTTTCCTCCATAACTACTCGTCCCTCGCAGCCTACTATTATCCGCTTAAGCTGTGGTGTGGGGGAACTGCTCTCACTCCATACATATATTGGCTTGATATATAACAGCGTCAAATCCTTCTCATCTTCCAGCGGAACCACCAGCATGTTACCCTGGATGACACTGGAACCATTCTGACGCCACAGATTAAATGCCTTTGCAATATCCTGTTCCTTATCTATTCCTAGCTCAAACTGCCTTGGACTGTAAGCATACCTGTTTGACGGAAACCGGTAAAGCATAAGCTTCCCGAAGGTATCCTGCCCTGCTGTCAGTATACCCGCTATGTGCGAGCCGTCCTCGGAAACGAACGGCAAGGTAAGCACAAGCTCCGGCTCCTCTGCACCTCGCATCTTCATATAAACATAGTAGGGCTTCATATATGTCTTCTTGCTCTTATCCTGATAGGTTGGGATATCCCATAGGTCTTTGCCGTTAAAGAATCTTGCCTCATCTGAAACATGATATCTCTTCAGTATTTCAGCCTGTATTTCCATAAGACGTTTTGGATACTTAATGTGTTTGGCTATATCTTTAGGAATGGTTCCCACCTCAAAAAGGCCGGGATATATTTTCTTATATGTCATTATAATGGGGTCCTGAGTGTCCACTACATAGAATTTTATAGTTCCGTCATACGCATCAACCGTTACCTTCACCGAATTTCTTATGTAGTTCAGCTTTTCTCTTTCCTTTAGAAGTGTAGGCTGTGAATATGGAAAATTAATTGAGTGGGTATATGCATCTACTACCCATAACAACCTTCCGTTATTAATTATCAGATAGGCATCCTCTTCCTCTACGTTGAGAAAGGGCGCTGCCAATTGAACCCTGTCAGTAACCTGTCTGTTAATCAGCACCTTGCTTTGTGAATTGATTTCGCTGGAGAATAACATTCCCGGGTCTCCTAGTTTCAGTGCCATCACTATTCTGTTCAGCGGTGTAAGCTTGATACCTGCAGTTCCATCATAGCGGTTTTTCTTATATGTATCCCCTTCCGGATAATTTATTTCATCCTCACCGGCAATATTTACAATAATATGTTCTTCAGCCATTTTCCCAAAGTATATTTCCGGCCTGGCTATATTCAATTCTTCCGTGCCGGACACAACAGGTATATCCTTGATTGTAAACTGTGGATATCCTTCAGGAGCCACAGCATTTACGGGAGTCATTACCGCACCATAACCATGTGTATATCTGAACCTGACATTTTCGTATGACTTTTCATCAAGGTTTTTCTGGTCAAGCTCACGGGGCGAAAGATATGCAACCAGAGGCTTACCTTTTACATCATATTTGACTATATCAGCATCCCCGAAGCTGTAATAACTCCTGAAGCTTTGAAATTTGTTCTGTGCATCAAGGGTAGTAGTATAATCCAGTACTCTGATATTATTGATTAGGTCCTTGTTATTACCAATAACCTGCTCAGTCAATGAATCGGATATTCCCATGTCCCTTACCTGAAGCTTATCTGAAAGATTATACGCAAGCCTGGTAAGCTCAATATTGTGGTTTATATAACTTTTTTCCTTGGACACTTCATTGGGAAGAACCCAAATCAGGTCAACTGCCGCTGCAGCTAATAGTCCGAGTACCCAGAATGCGGGGTATATTAATATTGTAATAACAGCCCTCTTGTATTTGCTTCTTAGTAAAAAAACAATGGTGAGGAAAACTATAACTGCGAGAACAAATGGTGCAGCATTACAGATATTAAGCCACACCTTGACCTCGGTGTAGTCTGCCCCAAAGAACCTTCCGTTTCTTGAAAACAGAATACTTTCTGCTGTAAGACCAAATGATGCGATTTTGGCAAGAAAGAATAATGTAACATTAAAAATGATATGTGAAACCACACCATTCTTCTTCAATGATTTAATCTCAATTGCATTAAATACTGCGCCGAATGTAATTATGTAGTATGCAATTGAATAAATAGTCATTATAAGCAAAATTCCCGATACATAACTGCTGAGTCCAAGTAGAAACGGACGTTGAAACATATAGTATCCGAAATTTTTCCCGAATATTGGGTCTGCATTAAAGCTGTTATTAAACATCTCGGCATTCAGGTATACTAGAGCGTCCTGGTAAATAAAATCCTTGGTTAAGATTGCACCAACAAATGCGACAATAAATGCAGGCAAAAGATTGGGCAGCTTTCTGGGTTCCATATTTTCTTCAGCATAGAAACGCTTAAGCCTTTTAAAAATGATAAGGTTTGTAATCAAAATCAAAACAAATATTATACAAAAGCTAATAAGCATAGCAGTAAGGCTTGCATATGTATTAGTCATCAGAACCTGTGCAAATCTGCTTCCCATTTCCTCGTACTGCAGCAGCTCAAACCTGAAGTCTACAGCTGAGGATAAAACAGTAATAAGAATCAACACAACTGAAATAGTAATTACTTTTACTCTTAATTTTTCTTTGGTCTGCCTCCTCAAATAGTCAAATAACAATATTTTCCCCCCACGAGTATTATTGTTTATCCATAAAATCTGTTTATATTATTTGTTACATGCAGCTCTACTTTTCAAAAAGCGCCTTTACAAAACTACTTGCATCAAATTCCTGAAGGTCATCAACCTTTTCGCCTACACCAACATACTTGACCGGCAGTCCGAGTGCTGACCTTATAGCAACTACAATTCCACCTTTGGCAGTGCCATCCAGCTTGGTCAGAATAATACCGGTTACATCTACTGCTTCAGTAAATTGTTTTGCCTGAATTATTGCATTCTGGCCTGTTGTTGCATCCAGAACCAGAAGAACCTCACAGTCGGCTTCCGGTAATTCTCTTTTTATTACTCTATAAATTTTTTTTAGTTCTTCCATCAGGTTTCTTTTGGTATGCAGTCTCCCTGCAGTATCGCATATTATAATGTCAGTATCTCTGGCCTTTGCAGCCTGAATGGCATCAAATACTACAGCTGCCGCATCAGATCCTTCCTGATGCTTGACTACCTCTGCCTCTGCTCTGCTGCCCCATACTTCAAGCTGCTCTATAGCTGCAGCCCTGAATGTATCCGCAGCCGCAGCCAGGACTTTCTTTCCTCTCTGCTTCAAGTCGGCAGCGATTTTACCAATTGAAGTTGTTTTACCAACCCCGTTTACACCAATAACCAATATAACCGACGGTTTGGTATCCAGTTTAAGGCCTTGTCCGGTCCCTGAAAAGATTTCTTCAATCTCCTCCGCCAGAAGGCTTTTTATACTTGATGCATCGGTTATTCTTCTCTGCTTGACCTTGTCCCGCAAGCCGCATATAATCCTGTCTGTAGTTTCGATACCTATATCAGCTGTAATCAGGATTTCTTCCAGTTCTTCAAAAAGTTCTTCATCTATCTTGACGAATGCAGCAAGAACCTGGTCAATTCTTCCGGTAATTGATTTCCTGGTTTTGCCCAGGCCTTCCTTCAGTTTCTCAAAAAAACTCAAATATGTCACCCTTCCCCGAGTTCCCTGCTTTCAATAGCAGAAATGTTTATCTCAAGCTTCCCCTTTCCTTCCCCTAATTCCAGGGGTATACATATTATAGGATACTTGTTGGATATCATTATTTTTTCTCCAGTCAGTATTGTAGGTGTGGTTATAAACATCTTCATACCCTTCTTGTAAAACAAACTGCTGGCATTACCGACGATCATATTTGCCAGTTCGGCTACAGCGCTCATTTTAAGGTCACTGTCAAGACTGTCGGAATCTCCGGCATACATCTCTTTTACCACCATATCCATTGTATTTTTATTTAGGGTTAAAACAACCTGGCCAATCAGAACACCTGTTATACCTATCACGATTATAACTTCATCCCCGCTGAACGAGCTTCCCCTCAAGTACACTTTGTTGAGCTGTGACTTTAAGCCCGTAATATCTCCTATCACACCCTGGCTGGCTTCTATAAAAGGGTTAAGATAATTTACATTCATAGCAGTAATCCCCTTCTTCATTTGAGTGATAAATATTATTACAGTTTTAAGTATTTAATTAAATAACTATACTGAATAAACAGCAAACCCTTATCAATATGATAGGTTACGCGAAATATTATATATCAATATTTCCCCAAAGTAAATTGTGCTGTCCAAAATCTGTTTTCATTTTTCTACCATCTTAGTCTCTTTTTTAACTCATCTACCATTTCAGACCCCAACGCCATATTTCCTCTCCCAATACCGATATCCACTTCGGGTTTATTAATCCCATGGAAGTCGGTCCCCCCGGTGACAGCCAGACCATGCTTTATTGCCAGTCTTAGGTGCTGGCCTGTTTCATTCCGGGTATTCATACTGTAATATGCTTCAATGCCTTCCAGCCCAAAACCTTTTAGCTCAGAAAGCAGATTATCCAATTTCCTGGTTCTCATGTTCAAGTATCTGGGATGTGCTAATACCGGAATGCCCCCGGCCTGTAATATGAGTTCAATTCCTTCCCGTGGCCCCATCTTTTCCCTATCAACATAGGCCGGCTTTCCCCTGCCCAAATATTTTTTAAAGCAGGAATCCAACGCTCTGACATAACCCTTTTGTACCATAACCATTCCAATATGCGGCCTTCCTATTGTTTCCCCTTTTGCGGCTTCCTGGACCTCATCCCACGAGATATTCATGCCATAGTCATTCAACTTCTTGATAATCTTCCTGTTCCTTTCCTCCCGTTCAGCCCTTAATTCAATCATTTTATCCTTAAGTTCCTGCGTGTCTTTTATGAAATATCCCAGTATATGCATCTCACCTTCATACTCAACGCTTACTTCTATTCCGGAGATGACCTCCACCCCTAAAAGTTCTCCGGCCTTTTTTGCCTCACTGATTCCCGCAGTAGTATCATGGTCGGTAATCCCTACCACGGCAACTCCTTTTTTATGTGCATAATGAATAAGCTGTTCCGGACTCATTGTCCCGTCTGAAGCTGTCGTATGAACATGAAGGTCAACCAAACCTTTCATAATCTTCACCTCTATACACAACTAGTTCCTGCAAGATACCCGGTTGAGAAAGCAATCTGGAGATTGAATCCGCCAGTATATGCATCCACATCAATCACCTCACCCGCAAAGTAAAGACCCTTTACCAGCCTGGATTCCATAGTCGACGGGTTTATCTCGGCTGTATGCACACCCCCGGCTGTTATAATGGCCTCTTCAATGGGTCTGAATCCCTTTATTGTAATTTCAAGGTTCTTTAATAACTTTACCAGTCTGCTTCTCTCACCCCTGGTAATCTGATTGACTGACTTGTCACTTTCAATTCCAGATAATTTAACTATTACCGGAATTAGCTTTGAGGGTAGAAGGTCTGCCAATGCATTTTTGAACTGCTTATTAGAGAACTTTGAAAAATCCCTTTGAATTCTATCATCTAGCTTCTCAACTGGAAGCGCAGGTTTTAAATCAATAATCAGCTTAACCTGCCGGTTAGTTTCCTTTTGGCCCTTTACAGAGTAGAATACATC
>JAWLGL010000082.1:0-8277 GCA_041685035.1 Clostridia bacterium | reverse complement strand
AGCTAAAATGTATATTGAGCCAATGGTAGAGCCAATGTTCCACGAAGATTCCTATGGATATCGTCCTAATAAATCTGCTATAGATGCAATAGGACAGACAAGAAAAAGATGTTGGAAGTATGATTTTGTCTTAGAACTGGACATCAAAGGACTGTTTGACAACATAGACCATGAACTGCTTATGAGAGTGGTAAAAAGACATGTTAGAGAACCGTGGATACAATTGTACATTGAAAGGTGGCTAAAAGCACCATTTGAGCAAAAGGATGGTACGACTATTGAGAGAACCTCTGGAACACCTCAAGGTGGTGTGATTAGTCCAATTCTTGCGAATATGTTTATGCATTATACATTTGATGTGTGGATGACGAAACACTACCCAGAAGCGCCGTTTGAGCGATACGCAGATGATGCAGTAGTGCATTGCAGGACAGAAGAAAAAGCAATGCAGATTTTGAAATCGCTTAATGAAATGATGCAAGCCTGTTTATTAGAATTGCATCCAAACAAAACCAGAATTGTGTACTGAAAGATAGAGATAGAAAGAAGGAATACCCAATTACCGAGGTTGACTTCCTTGGATACACATTCAAAGGAGTATTCATCAAATACAGAAATGGCGGTACAGGTGTAAACTTTATAGCGTCAGCTAGTAAGAATTCAAACAAGGCTTTTCGAGAAAAGATAAAATCGCTAGAAATACATAAGAAAACAGGATGCAAAATGGAAATGATTACAGAAGTGATAAATCCTATCATTAGAGGATGGATCAATTATTTTTGCAAATACAATCCACAGGCAGCCAAGTATTCATTAGACTGTGTAGATAGGCGGTTGGTCAAATGGGCAATGTGTAAATTCAAAAGGTTTCGCGGACACAGAAAGAGAGCAGAAATATGGCTATCTGAAGTGAAAAAGAGAGAGCCTAATTTATTTGCACACTGGCAATACCGCAACAGGAGTGTTGTAATGAGTTGAATGATAAGAGCCGGATGAGGGGAGACTTTCAAGTCTGGTTCTGTGGGAAGCTAAGGGTGAGATTCCCTTGGCTTACTCGACTGAGAAGCTCGGGGTGAGATTCCCTGGGTTTACTCGACTAACGTGAAGTCCAATGAAAACGTATTTGTTATAGAAATAACGGGAAATTATCAATAAAAAATGAAATTAGAACTGCGAGAAGGAGGTTATAAAAGCACATAATGGCTAGAAATTACTCAGCTATAGAAAAAGAAATAGCGGAAACAGGGTTCTTTTCTGAATATTTACCTCCCTGTTTTAAGTTAGACCTAAAAGTATTCATGAGAGCTCCATCTGAGAATTGCGACTTAATTGAACCATATTGTTTTACGATGAGTAGGTATAACGGTAATGATGCTCGTCGTAGTATCTTTATTCCTGAAATAGGTTCATATGTTGTTGTTCGCAATTATATCAGACAAGAACATATCGTTAAAGAGTTGATTGAATTTACTGAAACCGAAGAATCATCATTTTCTCCTATTTTAGGTCAAAATGATAGCATTATGAGACATGAACAATCATATAAGGGAACTACAAATCAATTAGAGGATACTTCTTCCGATTACATTGAAAATATTGCTAAAAAGATTATCAAATCTGCTGGAGCTAAGAAAGTATTAAGACTTGATATATCAAACTGTTTCTCCAGTTTCTATATGCATATGATACCCGCTATTCTGTTAGGGGTAGAAGGAGCAGAGCGAGACTACAATAAATTTTTGAAGGATATTAATGACCAGACGATTAGCGACACTTATAGAAAATATAGAAGACTGGATGAAGTTCTTAGACATCAAAATTTGAATAGAACCAATGGTCTGCTTTCTGGTCCGTTAACATCTAAAATGATTGCAGAAGGAATGCTTACTCGTATTGACAAAGAACTGAAAAGCGAGAAAATTAAATTTTCACGCTATGTCGATGATTATGAAGTATATGTTTTTGATGATAATGACAAGATGATAATAAGCATTTTTACAAGAGTGCTTAAACGATATGGATTTTCTCTAAATTACGAAAAAACAGAAGTAGTTGATTTTCCTTATTATGTAGCAGAAAATTTAGAAAAGGTTTTCAAAAAACACAAGAAAGAGCATATGGACAATTCGAATTTAATAGAGCTATTTAATGCATATTTCATCTCGGAGAAAAACGGCACTAAAGGAGCTGTAAGATATTTGCTCAAATCTTTAGAGCAGAATCCAATAGAACCAACCAATCTTTCTCTATATAAGGCTTACTTGCTATCAATTATCGAAAACAACGAGCGTTCCTTATCAAAAGCATGTTCATTACTTATTGAAAACAAAGAAAGCTTGACCTTAAATGAAGGTGATGTTGATCTTATTAAGCAAATGATAGATAAACATATTCGTTCTGAGCATGACTTGGAAGTATTATGGTTATTATTTTTGTTGATTGAAACAAACCAAATTCAAGCTAATGATTCACTCGTTCAGCAGATTGTACACAGTAAAAATGAACTGGCTCACATTATGCTTTTACGAAAAGCGTTGTTGGGGGAAGAAAAGATAGCTCAAGTCAGCGGAAAAGCTTTTTCTTGGATTCTTATTTATGAACTTTATGTTTCTGGCCATATAACTGAGGAGGTGTTCATATCAAAATTGCATCTGAATAAAAATTTGCAGATGTATCAGTATTTTAAACAATATAATGTCCATTTTTGTGAATGAGTTTATGTGTTCAAAAATTTCAATAATTATGTTCCCCATAGAGTAATAGAAAACGACTTTGAAATGTATGAACTTACCATTATCCATAGTATATGATAGATTCTGAACTTTGTTTTTGGCCAATAATACACAATTAATCCTACATGCTATCCCTTGTCATTCATTTCATTTACCATTTATACGATCAAAGAACCTGTACCCGGCCGGTGAAACAATAAAAACAGCAAGAAGCACACCTATACAGCCTGCAGCTGTATAGGTAATCATATTATTACGAACAAGCAGCAAGCAGACCGCCAACCAGGCTAATATATGTATTACTGATAACTTCTTGAACAGCATTATCTTTTTGGGATTTGTTATAGGTTTATTAGGTGTATCCTGGGGTATCCACTTTACAATTGCATAAATAGCAGTTAAGAAAGTTATTGCAATTAAAATAATAATATTTCGGGCATCAAATAACAGATATGAATATTTTACTGCCACACCGGCTATCAGGAATATCAGCATAGAAGTAATAAAACATCGGCCATAAGTATCCATATGGTACCCGCCTGCAATTATTCTTAGAGAGGCAAAGAATATAACGGTAACCACGGTTGGAACCAGTGTATCCAATAATATTGAAGCCAGCAGTAAGAATGCTGCTTTGGCAATACCACCGATAACTATCTGCATACTATAATAATATATTCTTCTTTTATCATGATTCTGCTCAAGCTGTTTGGTAAGATGGTCAGCGCATTGATATGACCAGGCCTTAATGATGTTCATAGTTAATCTACCTTCCTATAGTAGTATTCAGTAGATGATAATATTTCTTTATTGATCCAATTATGTCACTCATACTGTAATTTATAGCAATTTATATATAATTATAGGATAAATTAATATAAATTTCCACCTATATTTTTTACGATGAAAACACATGTATTAATTTTTTACCTTCCATTATGTGCTGCTATACCGAATAAGTTTAAGCATAGCTTATAACCTACCTCGATTACCTTGATTAAGCTTACGGTTGATAGTTCTTCATTAGCTTGTATTCAATCGTAAATTATATAGCTATAAGTAATCCTCTTAATACCTTCTCCGAATACCCCTCGCAAAAGACTTTAAGTTACAAATCTTGTGATTTATATAGGTGTGTTAATATTATAATATGTAGTTAATTTTGTATTATTTTGTTTGACAAAATCAATACAAATTGATATAATTATTATAGTTGATAAATTATTAAGGGGGTACAGATACAATGGACTATCAAGCATTTGCGGAACAAGGTGAATTTCAAATACTTGCAAAGATGGCAGCTGAAGCAGAGGAAAAAGGTGAATTTGAAACTGAAAACATGATTGATAATATCCTTGAAGCTTATAACCGTTGCCAGTTATGCGGAGCTGAACAAGTTTATGATGGTGAATACTACAAGAGAACAGGACTTTGGAAGTGTACACAATGCAACTAAGTAAGGGTTATCCCTTGCTTAGTTCTTAAAATATAATCTGGAGGTCAGGATATGAGTGAAAATTTTGTTTTGATTGATGCTTATACAAGAAAACAGTCAATAGAAGATGGCAGCCTGATTGATGTAACAAAATATGCAAAGGAAAAGGGCTTTAAATATAACGTATGTGTTACTGCTGCAGCATGGAGCTGTATAAAAGACATTCCTGAAAAATTCAGCTACCAGGACATTGAGGGCCGCCTTTGGGATGTACTGAACGTCTTGTTTTTCAGAGCCAGAGGCAGCCAAAAATCTGTTATTGAATTCAGGGTACACATGCCTCATGAAAAAACGGTTGTATATGCAGACAGACCGGACAGCAGGGATGTTGTTGAAGAAATAGACCTTGTTTCGGTGGCCGGCCCTGGTGACAAAGCAGAGCTTGTCTTAACCGTCATGCTACCAAACGAGGATTAAATAATATTCCCGGTCCCGGGAGAAAGAGAGGGAAAATCATGGAGGTTCTGGACTTTATAACAAGGCTTATATTAATACCCGGTGTATTACTGTTCATATTTACTTTCATTCCGGAAGCCATAAAAGACATTAAACAGTGGAAAAGGTTATTTGCCAGGGCTGACAGCAAAGCTGCAAACAGGAAGAAAAAAACTGTTTCAGTACATACCGCAGCGCCGGTATACCCAAACAGCTTCAATTATTAAAAATTACATAGTTTTTAAGTACAGCAATATTAGCGGAGATTAACATGAACAGCTTTATTAAATGTATTGATGCAGATATCTATATAAATGATGATGGAACAATGGATTGCCCCTGGCTTGAACCTTACTATGGGGATATGACAAGGGAGGAGTATGAGGCTGCCGGTACTGCTCTCAGTGTACGCAGAGGCTGCCACTATTGCTATAGGATGTTGGAATGGAAAACCCGTGTTAAGGAGGAAGGATGGACAAGGGAAAGGATTGTTGCTCATGCGCAGCATCCGGAATGGCCGGGAGAATGGGTCTGTGTGGCAGAAATTCTTAACGCATCCGGAGAGCTTGTGGGATATGAAGCTCAGTGGGAGCTGTACAGGACGCTTCATGAGGTACAGGAAGCCGGGTGGGAACTGATATTTTCGTACTTCAGCGGCGGTAAAGATATTCTGAAGCAGGAAGAAGAGGGAAGGTGTAAGCTGATGGCAGGATGCGGGCCGAAAGAAGCTGTTGGATGGTGCAGCATAAATTACAACGGAACGTGCTGTCTTGATACTGCAAGCTTTGAGGAAATGGACAGACTTGCAGGCAAATGTGGCTTTATCAGGGTTAATGACAGATACCTTATGCTCAAGTATGGTGTTGAAGCAAAGGATTATCAATGTAAGAACTGCTACTATTATGAAGGGGATGTAAACGGTAATTGCACCTGTGACATGGAACATGGCCTTGTTGGAAGTGCCAGCTATAACGGAGCACATGCTTGTGAGAGGTTCATAAAGAAGGGGAGTGAGGTTATGGTAAAGACATATTATACAAAATGCGGTAGAAAGTTTGAAAAAAGCAGCACTGCTGCTGTTACGGGGTATACTGTTAATCTTGAAGCCGGTTTTCACAGTCCAAACCCAGGCAAGGATGAAATTAAGGACCCGGAATGCAGAACATGCCCATTTATAATTGAGATCCGGGATGGTTATCCGGAATCAGTTTTTAAAAGATTTGAGTGCCGTGCAGGGTCATTGCCTCCCAGTAATAAAAATGAATGGAGTGGAGACCTGGACGGTAAAAACAGTATACAAGTAAAGTCACTTGAACACAATTTTCTGGAAAGAGTCCTTCAGTATTGCAAGGAACAGCCTGATTTGAATGCAAGCTATAACCAAGATTTAGAGGATTGCCGGCGTATTTTATCAATATCGTGCTCCCAGAATAAAAAGGGTGTTGCTGCAAAGAAAGCGTTGATAGAGAAGTTTTTTAACAAGGTGGATGTGGCCACACAATTATCAGACGTGAGTAATACAGAATCAGATACAGGCAGCAGCGAAAACTACATACCACTTGCAAATGAGTACCCGGAGGATGTGGAAGAAAGGGATATAACTGATTGCACAGAAAAAGAGCCATGTAAATACTTCAAGGGGATACGCAGGGGTAAAACCGTTAAGTATTACCGTGAGTGTGAAGCTCTTACGGAAGACCTTTCGAAAGAGTTCCTGGGATATGACAATAAATCTGATGCTGAGAACTGCTCTGCGGTTTGCAGGGGAGAAAAAGACAAGAATATGTGCAGATTCTATACTGCACGCAAAAAACTCGAAGATAAAACCTGCAAGGAATGTGCTTTGTTTGGGGAATATAACGGCAGAAATTACATCTGTAATCATATCTACAAATCAGGCAAAACCGGTATTACCATACCAACGGTTGCCGCATGTGAGCACTTTCAAGAAAGAGCGTCAGGAGAAGCGAAGGATATGCCCGAGGCCTGGGATACAGGAAAGTTAGACAAAGAAGGTAATGATATTATATTGCCTCCGGCAGAAAATACACCGGGTGAGGGAAAGCAAACCCACGAGAATTGCAGGCATTTTGTTGAATGCGAAGATTCTGTTAATTTTGGAATGTGTACTGCCGGCAATGGTCACACAGATAGTAATAAGGTTATCAGGTACCGTCCGGGATGTCAGAATTTTCAAGAGAAAGACAAGCCTGAAATGTGCAAATCCTGTGACAATGAATATGAAGGCGGTTGTATTCCTCCTGCCAGTACAGATAACTGTGTAGCTTTTGTAGAAGTGAAGAAGCCTAGAAACCTGGTCGATGGTGTTTGTGAACAGATGAGAGAGGATTGTACTTGCTTCTGCAAGCATAATGATGGCTGCTCTGTCAAGCTGATAAAAGGTAATTCATTATCAGATTTTATAGAAGACCTTGAAAGCAAGGGTGGCGTTGATTGTGATATTTACAGAGATACAAGAGATAAGGTGTATTCTAAAAAAGGTATTGTTATTGACCTGCCAACCTATTATAAGGCTATGGAACTGATAAATAAGGAATCTGAACAACTTGAACTGTCTGTAATAAACTTAGACAGCAGCTTACAGTATATCCGGAATAAGTGTAAGGATATAGTCGGCAATTATGTTGAAATCGGCTTTACACTTATAAATATAAAGGATGACAAGCTGTTCAAGGATAAGGGGTATGACAACCTTATTGAGTGTGTGGAATCTGAATTGAATATGAAGAAAAGCACAGCCTACAACCTCATAAAGATTGCTGAAAAGTTTGGAGACCCGGACACCAAACGACTTAAAAATGAATATAGCCAGTACAATTATGTGCAATGCCTTGAAATGTCAACCATGACAAAAAATGAACTCTCCCAGGTTAATCCGGATATGTCAAAAAGGGATATGCAGGAACTGAAAAAGTCCAACCGGATGGAAAATCACAATGAGAGTAGCAAACAAATAATTACATCAGGAAAAGGACTCGCACAGCTCATTGAAGACACAGGCAGCAATGTTATTGATGTTACGGAATACAAGATTGTTGGCAATAACAGCAAGGATGGCCAGGAGCAGCCTGGGTCTGTTCATACGGATGAAGAGACTGCAGCTCACGGCCAGGGTGAAGCTTCTCCTTCCTTTCATCGTAAAGCAGCCATTAGCAATGAGGACAAAGAACCGGAAGAAACTCTTCAGGATATAATTGAAGAAAATGGAATTTCTGAAGTTACAGAGCAGCCAAAAGTTGCCGGCGAATATGACAGCATGGTTGATAAGCTGCTTATAGAGAATAATGAGTTTAAAAGCAGAATTGATATTTTGCAGCGTGATAAGGATACTTTCAGAGAGCTTGTAAGTCAAATAGATAGTAAATTCGATAAGCTTACAAAGAAACAGATAAGAAATGCACTTTGGGATTTTATTAACACCGGTACCATAATTTTTTATGAAGAATAACTATACCGAATCTGATATTTGCTGTAAACTTTGTACTTTAACCGATAAACTTTACACGTGAAAGGCGTAGCCTTACAAACGCTACCCATATAAAGTGAAAAGACTGCCGACCTGGAGGAATTGCATGGGCATAAAAAAAGAAATTC
>JAWLGL010000081.1:0-8288 GCA_041685035.1 Clostridia bacterium | reverse complement strand
CTCATCCACATAGGTCAGGTTGTACTTTGCCAGTATACGGCTCCTGGGAAACAACCTGCTCAGACCCGAGAGCCTCATAAACGCAACCAGCGGGGTAGGCAGGCTTCTCCTGCATGCCCTCTGAAGGGTACCGTCCGGGTTTTCCACCCTGCATCCTGCTACTCCCACATGGGAATTGATATCCATGTACTCAACCATTTTCTCAAGCGACTTGCCATGGACAATGGTATCAGGATTCAACAGGAGTATATACCTCCCAACAGCCAGCCTGAGTCCAAGATTATTTGCCTTTGAGAATCCAGCATTCTCGTCGTTCTGATAGGTCTTTACCCGCGGGTACTTCTCTTTGACCATTTCGATGCAGCCATCGCCGGAGTTGTTATCAACTACAATTATTTCGAAGTAGATGTTGTGTGTATTGTCGTAAATTGACTTGATGCAGGCATCGGTATAGTCCTTTGATTTGTAGTTCACTATTATTATTGACAGGTCCATGGATTCCTCCGATTACGGTTATGGTAACAAACTACTATTTTATACTTTGAATATATTCTTTGAGTGCTCTACCCCATGGTTTCATCTCATAGCCCAGATTGGCCTTCAAATTGAAATTATTTAAAACAGAATAACTTGGTCTTTTAGCAGGCCGGTTGATTCTGTCAGAGCTTATAGGTCTAACCTCTATATCTACACCTGCAAATTCAAAAATCTTCTTTGCAAATTCGAACCATGAGCAGCTTCCTGAATTAGTTACATGGTATATCCCATATTTATCTGATTCCGCCAGAACTTTGATTGCTTCTGCCAGGTCAAAAGCATTAGTAGGGCTTCCTATCTGGTCATCCACAACCTCAATTGTTTTTCTACTCTGGCTTAATTGCAGCATGGTCTTAACAAAGTTATTTCCATTTATTCCATATAACCATGCTGTTCTTACTATATAATACTTATTCAGTGTACTGCTTACAATCCTTTCTCCGGCCAGTTTTGATTTTCCGTATATATTAATAGGGCTTGGTTCATCAGCTTCATAATACGACTGTCCTTTTTGACCATTGAAAACATAGTCGGTAGAAATATACACCATAGCCGCGCCAATCTTAAGGCATCCAGCCGCTACGTTTCCTGCACCCTTGGAATTCACCTCATAAGCAAGCTCCTCATTAGACTCACATCCATCAACATTAGTATAAGCTGCACAATGTATAACAATCTCAGGTCTGATATCTTTGAAACACTTATACACTGCATGAGGACTTGTTATATCCAATTGTTCCTTACCAAACCCATATACTTTATGGCTATCCAGAACCTTTTTGAGTTCTGTACCTAATTGTCCTTCGGCTCCTGTTATAAGTACTTTCATCAGTATTATCTCCTTAAATTGCAGACTTGAATTTTCCTTTGATACGGGTAGTCATCCATCTTTTCTCAAGTAGACTATAAATGTATTCTGGTGATACCCTCATGCTTCTTTGAATTTCTTTCCTCTTTTGCAGGATTCCCGGTAAATCTCGTAGGAAATGAACCTTTGCCTTGATAAAACTCCCACCCCTGCCCTTGGCCAGGAAAAAACAAAAAGCCATTACATTATATAATATATGGACAGGAAGCGTTTTCCATATAAGGGCAGAAGGCATATTCTTGAAATATACATATTCAGCATTTCTCTGACCATTGTAAACATAAAATCTGCTCATCTTTCCAAGTGTGCTGTTTACCTTATGATAGACTACAGCTTCAGGAACAAATAAACACTTGTAGCCTACCAGCTGTGCCCTGAAGCATATATCGGTATCTTCATAAATAGCAAAGAAATCCTCATCAAGTAAACCTATATCCCCAAGTACAGCTTTTCGGAAAGCAAGAGCCGCACCGCAGCCTCCAAAGACAAATTCCTGTTTATTAAATAATTCTGCCCCCTGTAGATGACCCTTTTTGTATCCTGCTCCACATACTGAAAAACCATCACCGGCGCTGTCCAGAAGTTCCGGCTGGTCATAATAGACAATCTTCGAAGCGCAAACTCCTGCCTCAGGGTACTTGCTGAAGGAATCATTAATAAACTCAAGCCATCGTGCATCAGCTTTTGTATCGTTGTTCAGAAGAACTATATATTCCCCTTTTGCCTGCTCTATAGCAATATTATTGGCCTTACAGAAGCCATAATTCCGGTCAAGCCATATCAGCCTTACTTCAGGATAATTCTTCTGTACAAAATCACCTGAGCCGTCTTCAGAACCGTTATCAACCAGAATGACTTCGAGATCCTTGAATGTCTGATTCCTCAATGAATCAAGGCATTCTGCCAAATGATGTTTACCATTCCAATTCACAATAATAACACTTACCATTGGCACCCCTTCTTAGGCTATTGGCTGTTAGCTGTTAGCTGTTGGCTGCTCGCTAAACACTAAAAACTTCCCTAAACCATTGTATCTTAGGGAAGTTCTATTGTAAACACTACTCCTACACTCTTTTATCCTATTCTCATCACTTCAATAATCAAGCCTTCTAATAGGTTGCGAAATATAGTTAATTGTTTCTGCCAAGAGCCAAAGGCCAATAGCCACCAGCTACCTACCTCCATACATCCTGTCATAGTACTTCATATATTCGCCACTCTTTATCTCTCTCCACCATTCGGTATTATCGATATACCACTGTATAGTCAGCTTTATCCCCTCTTCAAAGCTTATAACAGGCTTCCACTGAAGCTGCTCTGCCGCTTTTGATGCATCAATTGCGTATCTTCTATCATGTCCGGGACGGTCTTTGACATATTTGATTAAGCTCTCAGGCTTGTCGAGAACGCTTAATATCAGTTTCACAATCTCAATATTCTTCTTCTCATTATTACTCCCGAAATTATAGACTTCTCCTGTCTTACCCTTTTCTATGGCTGCAAGGATTCCCCTGCAGTGGTCTTCAACGTATATCCAGTCCCTCACGTTAAGCCCATCCCCATAAACAGGAAGCTCCCTACCTTCCATGGCATTTGAAATCATAAGCGGTATAAGCTTTTCAGGAAACTGATAGGGTCCATAGTTATTAGAGCACCGTGTTATTACTGCCGGCAGCCTAAAAGTCCTATGATATGAACGCACCAGCATATCAGCTGAGGCCTTGCTTGCAGAGTAGGGGCTGTTGGGGGCAAGAGGGGTCTCTTCAGTAAAATATCCTTCTTCTCCAAGCTCACCATATACTTCGTCGGTTGAAACCTGAATGAATTTGGCTGTTGGCTGTTGGCTATTGGCTGTTGGCAACTGCCAAAACTTGCGGGCAGATTCGAGGAGGGTGTAGGTACCCATGATGTTGGTGTCCAGAAAGGCGCGTGGGTCGTCAATACTCCTGTCAACGTGAGATTCCGCCGCAAAGTTTACTACTATGTCAGGTTTGTATTCTTTGAATATCTTTTCTACCAGATTCTTGTCACAGATATCACCCTTTATGAATCTATGATTCGGGTGATTTTCTACGTCTTTCAAATTCTTAAGATTTCCCGCATATGTTAAAGCATCAAGGTTTACAACCTTATAATTCGGATGCTCATTTAATATCAATCTAACAAAATTACTGCCAATAAATCCAGCACCACCGGTTACCAGCATCACTGCAGGCTGTTGGCTATTGGCTGTTAGCTGTTGGCTGTTCAATTTCTTTTGCCTCCAATCTTTCTGATTAAAGAATTAAGTAATCTTCCAATGGAATTACATTTATTTAATAATTCTTCATATTCATTGTTACTAATATATCCTAAATCCTTTGATAAAAGTAATTGGTATTTAGTTTCATATAATGATCCTCTTGCAATATACAGGAAATGATTAAAATCCTTATCAGTATTCCTTCCTGTCCCCTCACATATGTTCATAGGTACTGAGCTTACCGACCTGCACATTTGGTCTGCTAGTCGAAATCTTTCTTCTTGTGGGAAAGTTTGAGTAATCCTGTAAACATCTAAGACCAGCTCATGGGATTTTTGCCAGACTTCAAGGTTCTGATATTGAGCCATTCTCCCCTCCACCAATCATTTTTCTACTATCCCTTGGCTATGTTTTTGCTAACAGCCAAAAGCCAAAGGCCAATAGCCCTACCGGTTCTTCGTTTCCCAATCAAACCCAATAGCCGGGTCATCCCATGCTATCCTATACTCATCCGGCTTCTGACGGTCATATGATTCAGTAGTAAAATAAACAATTGTGGCGGGCATGTTCCCCAGAACCCTATAACCATGCGCTACACCTGCAGGTATAAATAAAAGAATAGGATTATTCTCTCCCATATAGAATACATTTGTCTCACCCTTGGTAGGAGAATCTTCCCTTAAATCATGCAGTACAACCTGCGCATTTCCTGAGGGGAAAAACCAGAGGTCATCCTGCCTTTTATGGTAGTGAAAAGCTTTCACTACCCCAGGATAGGTCATTGACATGGATGCCTGTCCAAAACGTTTTAGGAGTTTATCATCATCCCTGAGTATTTCCATGAAGAAACCTCTATCGTCCACATGCTTAATCAGGTTCTTTACTGTAACATCCTTTATCATAAACCTCGCTCCTCTCGGTTTGGTCCTTGGCCTTTGGCTGTTGGTTTCTGGCCCTTGGCGTTTAGAAATGCTTCAAAGCTATATCAAAGAAGCCCAAAATGATAACTAAAGTACAATGGCTAACAGCCAATAGCTAACAGCCAAACGCCAATAGCCATAAATCAGCTAAAGCTGATTTGCAGGTCGGTTGCCAATTCATTTGCCCTGATAAGGGATTCAAACGTACCAGCATCAGTCCACCAGCTGTCAAGAATATCGTACGTCATAGTCCCTCTTCGGATATATTCATTATTAACATCAGTAATTTCCAGTTCCCCTCGCCCTGATGGCTTCAGGGTTTTAATTATATTGAAGACATCGCTGTCATACATATAAATCCCGGTAACAGCAAAGCTGCTTTTTGGATTCTTGGGTTTCTCTTCGATGGAAACTATCCTATCGTCCAGTACATCAGCAACACCAAACCTGTGAGGGTCATTAACAGACTTTATGAGCACCTTCGCTCCCCTCTCCTGTTTCCTGAAATTATCAACAAACTCCGAAACATCTTTCCTGAATATATTATCTCCGAGTATTACAACACATTTGTCATTTCCTACAAAGTGTTCGGCCAATCCCAGGGCCTGGGCAATTCCACCGGCCTCATCCTGGACTTTGTAGGTGAACCTGACTCCCATATCCTTTCCGCTGCCTAGGAGGTTGACTACATCACCCATATGGTCCGCGCCTGTTACGATTAGAATTTCATCTATTCCTGCTTCCTTAAGCTTGAATACAGGATGGTATATCATGGGGTACTTCCCCACAGGCAGCAGATGCTTATTCGTTACTTTTGTAAGCGGGAAAAGCCTTGAGCCTGTCCCTCCGGCTAGTATAACACCTTTCATATACTCACTTCCCTTGTATATATAAGTTCATTTATTACTGAGTCGGATTATATCATACAACATCATAATATGTCACTGCGTAAGTGCTCTAACAGCTTGGAAACATAATCCTTACTATCAAATCTAAAGGCAATTTGAAAAGCACCAATTATTTATATCTTCTTCATCAAATACAAGGTTCTCTCTGATTGCCTTATTCCCTCAGATTTTTCTATCTTGAAATACTTCTTGAACTCTATCTCAAAGTCCTCCTGGTTATAGTTTCCAAATATATCTTCCCTGGTAGCAAGGAGTCTTTTAACTTGAGAATCACTTTTAGGAACAAACTCTATTATTAGATTATTACAAACGCCACTGAAGAACTTAGCCAGTTTACTAAGTGGAACATTATTTGAAATAGCCAAATGATGAATTAGGGCAAGTGCAAATACCGTATCAGGTAGTCTTCTCCCTTTAAGACTCATCCTTTCTTCATTATTCCATCCAATAGATGGGCTCGGATTAGTCAAATCAAGTAAAAGCGGGAGTATATTAACCTCTTTTTTGCTGATGCTATATAAGTAATTCTTTTCAACTGCTACAGGATCAATATCAAATGATATAGTTCCTATTCCTTTATCACTTGCAATACGACTGAATACTCCTGTGTTTGCTCCTAAGTCCCAGACTAAACTCGAGTCAGTCTGATTTAGATATTCTTCAACCAAGCTTTTTTTATGATCAAAAGAATCATCAGTATAGTTCGTTATATTATAGTAGTCTCCCCACTCAGTGCCTCCAGGCTGCCATTTCAGCTTTTTTACAGATGACTCCAAACTATCAATCACAGCAGAAAGAGTTTGTTTATTCATTTTATATTTCTTTTCATCCACTGCTTTTGCGGAATAATCCTTCTGACTCTTTGCATGAAGATGTATGTTCATTAGTATTGAGAATTTTAGTCTCGTGCGGGCAGGCAGAAGTGAGCTTGCCAAATCCAGTGGTATTCCGTCAATATAGACTTTAAGCAGCTGGTTTAATCTAACATCCTTATAACTCATTAGTGCTAGCGGTGCAAGGAAGTGCTGGCAAAATTGCCTGTATGCAACCCACGGCTTGCCTTCCTCATATTTCTCAAAAGAAAGTGTGTCTATGAGAACAGGGTTCCCTTTATAGAATTGTATGTTATAAGCACTACTATCCTTTAAAGACATACCAACCTCTAATGCAATCTTCTGTATTTTTAATGTAGCTAGTGCCGCATCTTTTAATTGGCTGAAGCACCATTCATAAGGATATGAAACAAAGTTGAGCATTTCAGGTTTGATTATCTTGTAAGCTGAATCAGTTTTGGTAAAAGAAATATCCGTTTCTACATGCGGGATTAGCAGTTCATCTTTTGCAAGCCTCTCATAAAGCCCTGAGTTCATTAACAACTCGTAATTTTCCTTATAAACTGAATTTATTTGTCGATAAATCTGACCATTCTCTATAAAAAGAAACCCACTAGGGTCTCTAAACGAACCCTCTACAACTTTTCTCTCCACGCTTATATACCCTCCCTTTCTTTTCATAAAAGTTTGCAGTAGTCTTACAAAAGCCACATGCTCGAGTCTATTGAAAACATAAGAATACTAAGATTAACTGCAGTTAATCTTAGTATTCTTATCTTACATAATACATAATAGTAATTCTGAAAGCAACTATGACTTTCTTTCCTTCTTTACAAAAAATCCTCTTATCTTTCCCCAATAAATCTTCAAAGCTGCTCCTGCTGCTACTACCCCACCAATTATAATCTGGATAATAAAGCTCCCTGTTCCAGGATCAAGATATGCATAGGCAGGTTTGGTAATAACTACTGCTAGTCCTAAAAACAAGCATACAATTGATGCAAGTCTTCCTAAGTCTTTCACTGAATAATTCCCCCTTAAAGTGATTTAATTGTTTCTCCCTCTTAGTAAAACAAACTTATCTATTTCTCTAAATACCTATTACTATACTGCAAGTATTGTCCCGTATTATTCTTTATTAATATACCAACTAAATACTTACCCTCATCAATATCATCTTTAGGTATAAATGCTTGAAACCCTGAATCATCTAAATTTACCTTTGAACCATTAGCTAGTGCTTTCGTTACATCTGTTCGCTTAATAGATGCAGTATTAAAAATATAGGTTAGTTTTTCTGATTTTAACACAATATAAATATAACTATCAATAGGGCTCTGTCTAGTTAAGAATGCCCATCCAGTTATTTCAACTAACTTCTTATCTTGATTGAGAGTTTCTTTAGTTACATCTATAGCATATCTTATATCATCTGATTCCGGCGGCAGAAAGAATTGCTGCTTGTTTGATAGGAATCCTTTAAAAATATTATCTCCAACCTTTGTAAAATATTGATTACTATATGAGAGATATTCACCTTTATTACTCTTTATATAAAAACCTATTTTATAAGCACCGTCTTTAATTCTTCCTTTTGAAATATATGCATTAAAACCTGCTCTTTCTATGTTTAAATTATCTATTTTTAGCGCAGTTGGCAAGTCATATCTAAGGTGGAGAACAGTATTAAAAACATAGGTCATATCATTAGATTTTAACACTAAAAATACTTTGCTATCTTTTGCATCCTGCCCTTCTAAAAAAGCCCAACCTCTTATTCTTATAAGTTCTTTCCAACTTATATTAGCTTTTTCAATTATACCTATTCCATGCCTTATTTTTTCTGTCTCAGCAGGCAAATCTACGTTTTGTATAATACATTCATTATTAACTGTTAAAATATTTTCAAATATACTGTTAGCTGCAACTAAGTAAAAAACTAAAACAATTAATATTATAATATGAATATATGCTTTTTTA
>JAWLGL010000080.1:0-8307 GCA_041685035.1 Clostridia bacterium | reverse complement strand
CTCCTCCCTTGATAGGAGGGGATTGCCACTACTATTTCCCCTCCCTCGATGGGAGGGGATTAAGGGGAGGGTGTTTAATACTTCTTTTCTACCCTCACCCCAACCCTCTCCCATCAAGGGAGAGGGAGTATTTGTCATGTATTAAGTTTCCTTTCAAACCGCTCGTGTCTCCCTACCCTGTTCCAGATAGGTGATCCTGCGGGCGTTCTCCGTATACTTCTTACAACCAGATTGTAGTCAGGCCTGTTGTACCGGGCTTCAGACGCTGCAGCCAGCGCAGCCGCAATCACAACAGCAGTCTCCTCTTCATTTTCACATTCGGTTAAAACATTCACTTTATACTCCATGGCTTCCTCCATTATAACGGAATATTGCCGTGCTTCTTGACCGGCCTGTTTTCCCTCTTGCTTGCCAGCATTTCGAGAGCACTGATAACACGGGGCCTTGTAACTGCAGGTTCAATCACGTCATCAACATATCCCCTGGCAGCTGCAATATATGGATTGGAGAACTTCTCCCTGTACTCTTCGATTTTCTGATTCCTGAGTGTCACAGGGTCATCAGCCTGGGCAATTTCCTTGCGGAATATAATATTTGCAGCACCTTCGGGTCCCATAACCGCAATTTCTGCAGTCGGCCATGCCAGAACCACATCGGCACCAAGATGCTTGCTGCTCATTGCAATATACGCTCCCCCATATGCCTTCCTTACAATAACATTAATTTTGGGTACTGTGGCTTCAGAATATGCATATAACAGTTTTGCACCATGCCTTATTACTCCACTGTGCTCCTGTCCAACTCCCGGAAGGTACCCCGGAACATCAGTAAAGGTAATTAAGGGAATATTAAAAGCATCGCAGAACCTTACAAACCTGGCAGCCTTGTCGGAAGAATTAACATCCAGAACTCCCGCCATTACTTTGGGCTGGTTTGCCACTATACCCACTGTACTGCCATTCATCCTTGCAAAACCCACTATTATATTCTGGGCATAATACTGGTGTACCTCAAGGAAGTTCCCGCCATCCACTACTCTTTCAATTATTTCTTTCATCTCGTAAGGTTTGTTGGGTTCATCGGGTACCATTTCATTCAAGTCTTCAGCCAGCCTGTTCATATCATCCTCACAAGCATAAACTGGAGCATCACTCAAGTTATTATCCGGAAGATAACTGATAAGGTCCTTTATCCTTTGGATACACTCCTTCTCGTCACAGCATTTAAAGTGTGCAACACCGCTTGTTGTATTGTGAGTATCCGCACCTCCGAGCTCTTCAAAGGATACGTCCTCACCTGTTACGGCTTTTATTACCTGAGGCCCTGTGATAAACATCTGGCTTGTATTCTCAACCATGAATACAAAATCTGTAATGGCTGGAGAATAGACTGCTCCACCAGCGCATGGACCCATTATTACCGATATCTGTGGTATTACTCCAGATGCCAGGGTGTTTCTGAAGAAGATTTCCCCAAAGCCTTTTAGTGAGTCAATACCTTCCTGAATCCTTGCTCCTCCGGAATCATTTATCCCGATTAAAGGCGCACCCATCTTAACAGCCATGTCCATAATTTTGCAGATTTTCTGAGCATGCATCTCACCCAGAGAACCGCCGATCACTGTAAAATCCTGGGCGTATATGTAAACCAATCTGCCGTCAACCGTCCCATAACCTGTAACAACCCCTTCACCTGGAGCCTCTATTGAAGCCATATCAAATTCAGTGCTCCGGTGCTTTACAAATGCGTCTATTTCAACAAAACTGCCCTGATCAAGGAGCATGTTTATTCTTTCACGAGCAGTCATTTTGCATGATTCATGCTGTTTCTTTATTTTCTCCTGGCCGCCGCCTTCGACAACCTTTTGCTTGCGTGAATGAAGTTCATTGATTTTTTCAATTGCCTTCATAAATACCTCCCTGTGTTATTATATGCTCTTATTACCTGGTACTAATTGTTTCTAAAAGTATATAATACATTTAAAAATATTGCAAGATTTTTGAGCCTTTCAACTCTGAAACATATGCGATATGAGATACAGAACAGTCCCGACAGCTGCACCAATGACCGTACCATTAATCCTTATCCACTGCAAATCTTCACCCACTCTCTCCTCAAGGGACTGCACAAAACTATCGTCATTCAATTCCTGCAGGTTTTCCCTTACAATCTTACCTATAAGGCCATGATATCTTTCAATCAGGCTAAGTACTTCGCCCTTTACCCATTCTTCAAATTCCTGTTTCCTGGCCTGGTCGGAGTTGAGCATGTTGAGCTGCATAATAACCATTTCGGTAAAGTACTGGCTTATCGAAGGCTTCCATGAATCTTCCTCAAACAACTTTTCCTTTGCTGCTACAATAACATCCTGAAGTACATTGTCACCACCGGTTCCATGAATGGCCTTTTGAACCCAACTCCGGATTAAATCTGATAGAGTACCTCGGTCAACCAGCTTTGAATTGGCTAGTCCCTCTCTTATTCTGATTCTGTGTGGGTTTTGTCTGGACTTCAACCCTTCAAGTAGTTCACTCAGCTTCTTTACAGTTGATTCGGCAGCTTCACTATAATTGATTAAATCCAGGCTTTCCCCTATACCCTTGCCCAAACGTCTGAAGAAACCTTTTCCGGAATAATGGTCAACTGCTTTTCTTAAAGTAGTTTGTATAATCCTCCTGAAGTCTTCATCCTGAAGCACAATTTCAGCCCTATCAATAAAAAAATCGATGATATCATCACCGTAATGCTTCTTGAATAACTGCTCCAGTTTGTCTGCAAGCTCATTCGTCAGCTCCGTTTCGGAAAAGCTGTCTTTCAGGAATCTCTGCAGAAATTCTGCTGCCTGCTCAGGCTTTATATCCTTTATTGTATTTAAAATAATCGTAGATATGATACCTCTGAGCCTATCCCTTCCTTCATCTGTTTGCAGAACCCTGCAAATATTTTCAAGCAGTTCGTAGTCTTTTATCTTCTCTTTTATTACCTCCATTCTGAGCCACTGATTCTCCACCATATAAACTATCGAATCAATAATTCTTCTCCTGTTATTCGGAATAACTGCGGTATGTGGAATGAATTTCATTCCTAGCGGATGCCTGAAGAGGGCAGTAATTGCGAACCAGTCAGCCAGTGCTCCAACCAGTGCAGCCTCAAATGACGCTAATATCAATCCTCCCCAAAAGTTCTCCCTGTAGGGCCAGGAAATTACGGCTCCAACCAGTGCAAGCAAAAGCAAAGTAGTAGCCACGGTTTTCATTCTGCGCATTCGGTCAAATAACCTCCAACTGAATCTATTTTACGCTTCCTTGGCATGTCTTGAGGCATCCAGACTTTTTATGAATTTCTTAACCTCATCATTAAGGCCTTCTTTTAGTTCGTTTACATTAAACCAATATGTACCCAGTACCGTTCCATTCTTTTGGACGACAGCACTGCTTAAACTCTCTGCAGCATGCTTTCCTCCAAGCATCCCTACAGAAAAACATATAAACTTCTTATTTCTCAAATCAGGGAGCTTATCAATGAAGGACAAAACAACAGAATTGGGCTTCCCAAGCCATGACGGCGTGCCCAGGAATACAAGGTCATACTCGTCGAGATTGTATTTGCTGTGGCGAATATCAACCATCCTCGACATTAGTGTACCTATAACAACCCGAAAGAAACCTGACTTGGGTTTAACCCTCCTGATTCCTACTTCCCACAGTTCGAAGTTCAGGATTTTCTTTATTTCCTTAGCTACCTTACCGGTACTGCCCGACAGGGTATAGTAAACCACTAAAGCCTTCATTTCCCACTCTCCTTTTCATTCCTTTCCTTTAATTAAAGCTCAGCTCCTCAGACCTTTCTGAAAAACGCTCCTCAACCTTTTGTCTGAAAAGCTTATACTCCGGCTTAACAAGTTCACGGTCTTCGCTGAGAATTTCACCTGCAGCCTCCTGTGACAGTTTCAGTATCTCAATATCCCTAAAAAGGTTTGCGATTTTAAGGTCGGGAAGTCCGTGCTGCCTGGTTCCAAAAAACTCACCCGGCCCCCTTAATTCCAAATCCTTCTCTGCAATTTCAAACCCATCATTGGTTTTCTGCATAACCTCCAACCGCTCACGCACAAGCTTTGAATCCACGTCCGATACAAGTATGCAGTAAGACTGTTCAGCACCTCTGCCAACCCTCCCCCGAAGTTGGTGGAGCTGTGCAAGACCAAATTTTTCAGCATTCTCAACAAGCATTGTTGTTGCATTCGGCTGGTCTACACCTACTTCAATTACAGTAGTTGAGACCAGGACACTTATACCACCGCTCATAAATTCTCTCATCTTTCCTTCTTTGAGACTGCTTTTCATCTTGCCGTGAAGGCATTCAACCCTGAAAGGTTGAAAATACTTCTGCATTTCCTCTGCATGCTTTTCAGCCGATTTTGCGCTTATAACCTCAGACTCCTCAACAAGCGGACAAACTACATACGTCTGTCTCCCTTCCTGAAGCTGCTTCCTGATAAAATTATAAACCCTTTCCCTTTTATTATCACCAATCCAGTATGTTTCAATCTTCTTTCTTCCGGGTGGGAGCTGGTCGATTACTGATATATCAAGGTCCCCATAAAGAATCAGGGCAAGTGTCCTGGGTATAGGTGTAGCGGTCATAACCAGCACATCGGGCATATTACCCTTTGATGCCAACATTGCGCGCTGCCGAACTCCAAACCTGTGTTGTTCATCAGTTATGACCAATCCTAGCTTCCTGAATTGAATTCCTTCTTCAATGAGTGCATGTGTCCCAATCACAACATCCACTTTTCCCTGGTATATATTTTCCTGAAGTTCCTTCTTTAGCTTTTTCGCGAGGCTTCCTGTTACAAGAACCGTTCTAATTCCAAATGGTTCAAAGAGACCCTTCAGCGTATTATAATGCTGTTCAGCCAGTATACTGGTGGGAGCCATCATTGCAGCCTGGTAACCATTTTTGACGGCTTTAAATGCTGCCAGTCCCGAAACTATGGTTTTCCCGGAACCTACATCCCCCTGGACAAGCCTGTTCATAGGTTTCCCGCTCTCCATATCGCGCTCTATTTCACTAAATACCTTTATCTGCGCATCAGTAAGGGTAAAAGGAAGGTGGCTGATAAAATCCTTTAGTTCGGGAACCGGTTTAAACCCAATCCCTGGAATATCGGTAGAAAGCCTACCCTTGATTGACAGCAGTCCTATTTGCAGAAGCAGAAGTTCTTCAAATACAAGTCTGCGCCTTGCAGATTGGAAGCTCTTTTCATCCAAAGGGAAATGAATATTGTTTATGGCATAGTTAATTTCTGAAAGATTGTATTTCTTTCTCAGGTTATGGGGAAGGAATTCCTGTAACTGATTATCAGTCATATCCAGACAGGCCTTTATAATACCCCTGAGAACCTTCTGCGATAGTGCTGATGTCGAAGGATATATCGGAACTATTTTGCAGGTTTCTTTCAATTGGTCATCAATTTTTTCAAAAACAGGATTCTGGATTTCTATGTGTCCGAACTTTCGGGATGGCTTACCATAGAACATATAGTACTGGCCTCTGCGAAAGGCTTTCTTAAGATAACTCTGGTTAAACCATGTCAATACTACTGTACCGGTCTCATCTTGCACAATCATTTTCTGTATAGAAAGCCCTCTTCTGGGCCTGCTTTCGGTAATCTCTGAAACAACCATACCCTTGAAACACGCCGGCTGTCGGTTGCTAAGTTCACTTATCTTTACGGTTGAAGCCCTGTCCTCATAATCTCTGGGAAAGTGATACAGCATATCTTCAACCGTGCTTATTCCGAGCTTTGATAATAGTCTGGCTCGTGCTTCTCCAACCCCTTTAACGTACTGTATGGGCGTTTTTAGAACTGGTCTGGTTTCCAACCCTGCTACCCCCGAGGCACTAGATTGTGAGCTCCTCAAAACTGAGTTCTCACTTCTATTCTACCGTATTTCCTGTGGTAAGGCTAGACCCAGAAAAGGATAAGAACCCTCTAGCTCTCAAGCTTCAAACCTTCTACAAGCACATTTACTTTTACAGACTGGAACCCGGTATGTTCTTCTATTTTGCTCTTCACCTTCGAAATTACATCTTCTGCAACTTCAGCTATATTTGCCCCATACTCAATTGTTATGTGGACATCTGCCAGAATATTATTGTCTTCACAATGTATCTTTACGCGCTTGTCAATACCTCCAGGGCCCAATAAGTCAACAATACTTTCCAGAGTTCTTTTTGCAGGAAGTTCTGCAACTCCTGGACATTCAAATAAAGCCAGCCCGGCAATTGAGGCTAAAGTTTGTTCGGCCACACTTACACTTCCAAGTTCATTCGTAAATTTTACAGACATATCTGTACCCCCTTATATCTCATTTAATATAATCTTACCGTATTTTCCATTTTAATTCCAGTTTAAATTACTTTGAACTTATATCATCTGCCTTTTGCGACTCGCCAGCAGCGACCTATGAGTCACGTATTCGATAAATCCAACCAGTATTCCTGTGAAAAGTGACCCTGAGAAGGTTATGTACGACATAGTAAGAAGTAGACCGGATGACCAGGTGATGAGGGTAAATACTGCTATATCCAACCATGTTACGGTCAGATTGGATATTCTGCCCAGCAGAAGTCTATCAATTATATATGCAGCTGTGCCTATAGCCAACCCTATAACTATTGCCTGCCATGGTGAATAAAAGTTTATCTGTGGTGACAGTATATCTGCAATATAAACCACTAGGGGAAAAACTACAAACTTTGAGATAAAGTTGCTCATCCCGTTCCCTCCCATGTCTTCTCTAGCAATAGAATGTTCGTTTTACTTAATTCTATGCACAGATTAACTATTAAAAAACTTTTCACTTGATAACAAATAAATATTATGTTAAAATTAAGTTCGCTTTATAGGTCTACTTGGCTAATTGAATATAATTACATTGATTACTATTCAAAGGCAAACCATATGACTGTATAGAATTACTGTTCACTCAGTAGTTTAACACTGTTTTAATTACTTGGGTAAAGTTCAGAAGGAGGTGTAGCAATTGGCAAAGTGTAGTATGTGTGAAAAAGATATGATTTTCGGTTTAAAAGTCAGCCATTCAAACAAAAAGACTAATAGAAACTGGAAGCCGAATATAAAAAAGGTTAAGGCCATTATTAACGGTTCACCTAAAACAATAAATGTATGTACAAGATGTCTTCGTTCCGGAAAAGTAGAAAGAGCGGTTTAATAAGGTGCATAAACAAAATCTCTGAAAGATTTTTTCAGAGATTTTGTTTATGTACTGGTAAAACACTACTTTATTCCAACCAGTTTTTTAAGTACACTACTAAGAAACCTCGGCATTTTGATTACCAACACCTTCACTTTCTTCACCTCTCCCAGAAATTATTGAATATTAACCAGAAATTATCCTTCAGTACATAAGCCATGCCCAACCCAGTATAACCAGAAGCAACCCGGCAAACAGGACCCATCCCAGCTTAGGTAGAAAAATTACAAGCAGCATTCCCGCACCTAATACCAGAAATGTAAAGCCCAGAATCCTTTTATAACAAAGCATTTCGGGTTCCCCCTCAAAATCGCTTGGTAGTATAATATATGCGGATATTTGTCCATTGGTTCGGGGTCTGGGAAAAAAATGGGTATTACTGCGCTGCTCCTGTCAAATCTATTCGTTCATGGGCTCAACATGTACATAAACATCTTCTACACCCTTGATATTACTCTTAATCTTTGTCTCAATACTCCGTATAATTCCCTGAAGCTCGTGATTTGAATACTCCCCGGTCAAGCCGCAGTGCAGAAACGCTGTCATCCTTCCATTCTGGCTGTATAATTTTATATTATGGCAGTTAAGCCTATCGGGAAAATTATTCAGAAGGTTCTCAATTTCCTTAACTACACCGCTGCTTGTATAGGTAATATCTTCTGCACTAATCTGTTCCGGCTTCATACTTTCAACAAGTATGTCCAGGTTGCATATCTCAGGAAGTGCCGATTTAACCTTGGATTCTATAAGGTGTGACAGCATATGCGTCTCATTGAGGTCTGCATTTTCCTTAACCTCCATATGCAGGACAACATGTTTCCTTTCTCCTATGTTAAATACCTTCATATGGTGAAGATTCAAGCAGATTCCCATACTGTTTATCACTGCCCCTATATTATCAAAAAGAGCCTCATCCTGACTGGAGAATTCTGACCGGTCTGCTGGGTATGTACTTACCAGTACATCACATCCCGGATGTAATTTATTCACTCCGGTCTTAATACACTGCATTACATCCTGGATT